>JBFFJV010000072.1:0-10644 GCA_041555695.1 Thiohalomonadaceae bacterium
CCATTATGAAAAAGGCCTGGCTGTTGATGATATGCTCCAGAATATTGTTATGGAGATGTCACAGTACGCAGAATAAACACCAAACTAATCAAGACTGCTATTAACGATTTTGATCTGTTGCCTCATATAAGATGGGAGGCGAACTGGCATCCACCAGCACCTCCTTCTTTTGGGACGGCTCCCTCCTCGGTCACATCTGCCATCTGGGGTATAGCGGCCATAGTCTAATGTTTACCGTGATGTCAGCTACTGGCCCAGACTGTCTAAGTCAGCCCCCTGCTTCCGATCCACCAGGCCTCACGACTCCTCATCAACCAAAGGCGAAGTTAGCCAAGTGTTCTCTGGAAGTCCGTAGCCACACCCTCAACGGACATTCAACGCCCCGCAGGGTCGACCACGCACGAACTGGAGAGGCACAACAGCGAAGCCGGTGCATACAGTTGTTGGGCACTTTTGTACATTTTGAAAATAAATCATTCCTATCCATCGAATTAATTCGCAGGGTAGACGCCGCTCAATAAATCCCCGGAATTAACCGATAGCGCACGCGTCGAACATAGTCACGATAGCCAGGCAACTCATCCTGCAGGGTACGGTCTTCCAGTGCGGTCCTTATCACCGCGATGATGAGCGCCAGCGCCGCCGGAATAAGTGTCCACATCGAGCTCAAGGCCAGCACCATACCCGGAAGTGCCAACAGATTTCCGGCATAGCCCGGATGTCGCACAAACCGGTACGGGCCGGTGTCACATACCACATGCCCGCGCTCGGTCTGAATGCGCACCACGCTGGAAAAGAAGCGGTTCTCTGCCAATGCCCACGCAGCGAAAGCGTAGCCGAGCGCGATCAGGATAAAGCCGAGCACGACGAGCCATAGTGGAAATTCGGGGGACCAGCCATAGCGGTGTTCCAGTCCTGCCACAATGACCAGTGGGAAACTCACACTCAGCGCCATCAACGGCGCAAGTACTTTGTCCCAGGCCTTTGCGCTCTGGACGTTATCCATGTTTTGGCGTTCGGCCATCATTCCGGGATGTCGCTGTTCAGCCCACATGCGCCCCCCTGGGCCAGCGATAACAATCAGCAGGGTATAGATCCACGCCTGCCACCAACCGGGGTCGCCTCCGCAGATCAATAAAATCGCCGGCATAAGGAGATATGCCACAACCAGCCTGATCCACTGGCGCGGGGACGCGGTTTGTACTTCCTCATCACTAATCAACTTCGATGACATAGCATTTCCTATTGAAATAAAGTGTCAATTTGTTGCGGCAGGTTCAGGGGAAATGGAAACCCACTTTCTGACTGAGCCGCGACCATGAATGTCTCCAACAAAAAATTCCGGCCGGCTGCTTGGAGGATCACTTAAAGATACACCGTAGTTACCTTTAACCCAGGCCTCTTTATAGCCAGCAAGTCTGAGCAGAGTCGGAAACACCTGAAAGTGGCTCGTCTGATTATAGCTGCCATTCTGCATTGCCTTGAATTCTTCAAGGCTTGTATCGTGATTTGAAAAAACCACCATGGGGACGATGCCCTCAAAACGATTTGGCGTCGGTCTGCAGTGTGTAGCCAACGTTCCGTCATCGACAATGTTTTGGCCATGATCGCTGGTATAGATAATGACGTACGGATGAAAGTCCCCGCTTTGTGTCAACAGCCCCTTAAACCAATCATCCACACTCCAGCGTATCCCGTTCATATAGGAGTTTAGTGATTTTTCCCTGTCATTCATCGGCTCGCCATACTCAAGCACGGGAGTAAAGAAATCATACTCTTTTGGATGACTTCTGAAATAGGGGAAATGCATGCCGTATTTGTTGAGCATGATAAAGGTCTTGCCTGGTTGCTTGAGCAGGTTGATTAAATGCTCACGAGCGGCTATGTCGCTTTCGTAGGCAAGTTCCTGGCGAACCCTGACGATTTCATCCACATAGTTCGCCTCATGCTGATTCATGAAGTTTTGATAGTTACCCCACTCATCAGCACTCTGTGCATCCAGATAAACATTGTAAAAACCCGCCTTTCTGGTGAACTGCCAGATCGATGGTTGCTTTAAGGTCAATTGTTCTTGATCCGGGATACCTTCTTTTCTTGCCCCCGTTCTGATGATCAGGTTGGAATAATCACTGCAATTAGACGAGGACGCCGCCAGTCCAAAGTTGACGTTTCCCGTTGAGAGGGAGCTAAGATAGGGGGTTGTCTCCTTGTTATATGCATTAACCCCCAAAATGTCAGCGCGAATACTTTCATCAATTATCAGGACAATCTTCTCAATTGGTGTATCTAACGGGTCAGCGTATGCAACAGAGGCTTTTTTACCATCATAGACGCCGCTTACGCCCGCATAAACTAGCATTGATGGAACCCTGAAAAATGACGGGTAGCGGTCAAATATCCCGTCACTGTGCATTAGACCAATCGTGGTGAATGCTACTGCGCTTATTGGTGCGAGATATAATTTTTTTGAGAATCTTGCCTTCAAAATATCTGGCAGGCGCTCGGTAAAAATGGTGACTGGGACAAGAATTACTAAAAGAGGCAGGACGGCAAGTCCAATGTTCTCAACAACCGCACCCAGCCACCACCGAAAGTGGCTGACGATGAGGTCTGCCTGCTGAAAATCAATGGGCGAACCTGATACCTGAAATGTACCGACATTGAAAAGGAAGAAGAAAAGAAAAAATGGTAACGATATTGTTCGCAACAGGCTGCGGCCACTAAAGAATATTAGAAATACGCAGAATAAACTCCATAGAAACAGGAGGAGTGACAATACCAGCTCAACTATCTTGCCTTGTTCCCGCAAAATAGTGAGCGGGTATAGAAAATCGTAGAACATGCTGAATTCTACTAGCAAAACAACTGCTATCACTCCTACAGCAACTGACATCCTAAGGTTGAAACTTGACATAAATTATCTAATCTATTCGGGACAATGTAGACAATATCGATATCAAAATATGTGGCCTTACTACCTCTAAGCATAACTGCACATACATTTATCCGGGAAAAGTATTCGGTCTTGGCTTAGAGTAACCGGGACGAACAACGCCAGCAATTTACTTGTCTGTTCGTAATGTGTTGCGTCGACCAGTTGTGGCCGAAGGTGAAAAGCGACCTCAGCTCCCTTCCCTGCCTCTCCAACCGATTCTAGTCCGCTAAGATGAGTATATCGGTCATATTAGCCGTTTTGCCTATAGACCGCTACTGGCCGATTTCACTCCAAACCACCATCTTTCGGTAACTTCAGATATAGGACGATCTCCTGACATTCTACGTTCGTGTTCTCGAATCCGTTCACTCCAGATATCCCCTCAACATGACACAAACAGGTTCGCTCTAGTTCTGTAAGGAAAACTGCACACTAAATGAGATCACCAACGGTAGCGTTAAACTCGGTGGCGGAGCAGGCATTGGCTGCGCCGCGGCAACGGCCTTTTCAACCGCCTTGCGTAACACGCGGTGGCCATCTTCTATGATCACATCCGTCACATCGCCATTTTCTAACAGACGAAACTGCACAGCCACATCCCCCTCAATGCCGCGACGACGTGCTACACGTGGATAGTGTTTATGCGACTCTATATGTGCCATCAGGCGACGCAGATACTCATGCTTCGCCTTCTCTAATAATGCCGGGTCATCGACGGTGCCACTGGCCTGTTGTGATGGCAGTGATGGTTTTTGTGCGACATCGGTTGTCGGTGCAGGGGGGATCACAGGTTGTGGGCGGGGCGCCGGTTTTGGTGGCTCAACCTGGCGAACCTTCTTCGCGACTTTTTTCTTCTTCCTCGGTTTGGGCTTAGGCGGCGGAGCCGGAGCCTCTACCACCTCTTCTTCGGGCTCACGGGTCTCCTCCTGAGGAGCCTCCCGGGGAGCCGTTAACGGTGCTGCCACAGAACGAAAACTAACGTGGGTCGATTTTTGCGGCGACGGTTTCTCGGCACCCGCCTTCGAGCCGCTATCCACGAATAGCGATAGATGTAGCAACAACGACAGGGCGGCCGCACCTGCCCAGATAGCCCACTCCTGCCCCCTCATTGCTGTTCGGTCACAACATCCACGCCGGAGGCACCGGCCTTGCGTGCCGCATCCAGCACGGTAACGGCCTGACCCAATGGGGCATGGCGATCACCTCGCACCCGTAGAGTACGATCCTTTCGTGACGCAAACTTTGCTCTTAGTAGATTCTCAAGACTATCGGCCTCCACAAAGTGGTCATCAAGAAGGAAACGTCCCTCGGCATTAATCACCAACTCAAGCTGATCGTCCTCCCCCACGGACTCGCCGCTATCGGCCACCGGCAGGTCGATATCGATCGCCTGCTCCTGCACAAAGTGCGAGGTAAGCATAAAGAAAACCAGTAGCAGAAAGACGATATCAATCAGCGGCGTCAGATTCGGGACGTGACTGGTGCGGCGACGTCCCTCAAACTGCATGAACCACGCCTTCACGATGATGCACCGCCTCGGAGGACTCGCCGTCGCCCACATGCGGTAACTGCTCGAGTAAAAGCGAGGCATAACTGCGCATATTCTGTGCACGGCGATCGGCCATCCCCTCCAGCACATGCAACAGCAGCAGAATCGGGATGGCCACCGCCAGGCCAACACCGGTGGTCAGCATCGCCTCCCAGATCCCCCCGGCAAGGGCCTGGGCATCAACCCTGCCACCGGCCTGTTCAATCACCATAAAGGCCTTAATCATGCCGATAATGGTACCGAGCAGGCCCAACAGCGGGGCGGTGTTTCCCAGAATGGAGAGTGTGCGAAAGCCACGCTCCATACCTTGCAGTTCGATAGAACCAATGCGAGAGGCGACACGACCCAGATCCTTAATCCCTTCCTTTCGGGCCTGCATCATGCCACGAAGAATATTCGACTCGGGACCGCGCATGTTCTCTATCAACGACTCGGCGCTGCCCTGGTGAACGGCCGCTACCAGCTCATGCTCAAAATCCTGCGACGGTCCCCGCATCATGGAGAAGCGGATAAAGCGCTCCAGCACAATGGTAAGTGCCACCAGTGAGTAGCCGGCGAGTACCCAGACGACCAGCCCACCCTTATCGAAAATATCTGCAATTATCATATTTGAACAAAACCCATAACCGTTACACTCCCCAACAGGACAAGCATCCCACCGGCAACCTGCTCAAGTCTACCGCTCCAGTTACTCAGGTGATACCTGATCTGTGCACCGAAGTGGGCCACCGCAATACCGAAGATTACGGTCGGTATCGCCACCGCCCCTAAGCCAAAAGCCAGCCCCAGCATCAAACCGCCAGTAGGGGTCGCCATGGCGGCAGAAACGGTAAGCACTGTGGCCAGCGGTACACAGGGGTTTAAGGCCATACCGGCCCCCATGCCAAACAGTGAGAGTGAAAACAGCGGACGCGCCTTCTGCTGTTTCTGCACAGCCGGCTGAATAACCACCTCACTCTCGTTGCTGGCGGCATGGCCTTCCCCGCCATGACACGACTTTGCGCCCGCCTTCCGGCGTAACATCAGCACCCCGATAATAATAGTGGCGATACCGAGGATCTGGGCGGCCGGTCCATTCTCTATCCACACCGTGGCGGCATAGCCAAAACTACCGGCAATTGCCCCTAGAGCTGAATAACTGGTCAGACGCCCCAGTGAGAACGGAATAATAGTGCGCCAGTCGGCACCCTCTCCCCCCGATTCCCGCAGGAAGACAGGCCCGAGAAAGGGCAGACAGGTGATATTGCAGGGACCG
The DNA here is from genome assembly GCA_041555695.1 of Thiohalomonadaceae bacterium. Lineage (GTDB taxonomy): Bacteria > Pseudomonadota > Gammaproteobacteria > Thiohalomonadales > Thiohalomonadaceae > JAPHSX01. The sequence goes on from JBFFJV010000072.1 coordinate 5,740, forward strand.
GCACCAAAGGCCAGCCCCATCAATAGCGCCGCAGAAAAACTCAGGCTCAACGTCTCCATCAGACCTCACCTGAACCCGGCTTGCGATTGCGCCACCACGACAGGAGAGTGCTTTTCTCCCAGACGCTTTGTGCCTTTTTACGTTTCTTGAAATAGGCTGGGTCGGCCGAGAGGATCGGAATAACCGCATACTTCATTTTCAACACCCCCTTATCCGGGCAGAACTCAACGCAACGACCGCACAGGGTGCAGTCAGGCATCAGCACATCCTTCTTCTCCAGCTCGGTGGCGATCTCCTCGATATCCATCGGGCACGCCTTTGTACAGAGGTTGCACTTCTCACAACGTGTGGTGGCCCCCTCTTTTACCAGACGCACCAGACCGAGCTTTTTGAATACCGCATGCAGTGCCAGCATCGGGCAGATACGACAGAAGGGCTGCCGCACCGTCAAAGCTATCGCCATCATCAGGCCAAAGCCGAAGGTGGCGAGGATCGACAGGATCATATAGCCGTCACTGGTCGTATCGACCACCATCTCACTGGTATCCCCAGTGGCCAGCGTGGTCAGGATTCGGCTTGGGCAGATACTGCAAAAGGGGGAACCCAGCTCGTGACCGACCACGCCGAAACCGGCCAGTAGCGGGAAGAAGAAGACCAGAAAGGCGAGCATCAGCCACTTTATCGGGCGGATCTTTTTATTGCTGCTACCCTCCAGTGACTGGCGCTGCTGCAGCCCCAGCTTCTGCCCGATAATCGTCATCATCTCCTGAAAGGTACCCAGCGGGCAGATCCAGCCACAGAAGCCTTTATTTAAGAAGACAAAGACCAGCAGAAAGGTACCCAGCGTGATCAGGGTGGGGATAATCGCCTCAAAAAATGAACCTCCAGAAGCAACCACCGGTGCCACCCGGTGGTCCATCTGATGTTGCAGCGAAATAAGGGCACAGTGATCAGCGGTATCCATATCATAGGCACAGGCCAGTGAAGGGAGTGCATTGGTCAGATTATCGGCCAGATAGTAGCCACCGATACCCAGTGGCACCCCATAGACCAGAACCACAAAGGCGATCGCCTGAACAAATTTTCTTACGACTGAAAGGTTCATCAGGCAGCCCCCCCTTTTTTCTTCTCACTCGTTTCCGGTTTTGCCCGACGTATCACCACGATCCCGCTAACAAAGCCAAACAGCAGCATAAACAATCCAACCGTATCGGATTTCCAGTGGGAGGGATTAACCGAGTAGGGCGCGCTGAAGTTGGTGCGATAAAGTACACCATCATCAACATAACCGGTACGCAGCATAAAATCGGCAGGCTTGTTATTGCTGCGACCGGTGCGCACGTTCGTAAAGTCATCCGGCAGTGTAAAGCTCACCCGCCCTTCTGCGTCAGTGATCGCCTCCAGCTCGGAACCATTGCTGGAGATTAATCCAACCCAGGCATCGCCAAGCGGCTTACCCTTAAAACGAACTATAAACTCCTGCTCGTTCTGGCTATGAAAACGCCCGTGCTCGCGCGCCATCGGATCAGGCACAATCTCCAGTGGCAATTTGTTGTTCGCCATCATCTCAGCGGGGCTTCGACCGGTAGGCTTGCCACGAAGGTAGACATAACGCAGTGAGGACTCGTGAAGTCCCTCTTCCTGCCGCGTGGCGACCAGCGCGTGGTAACTCACCATACCGGTTGAAGGTACCTTCAACTTGCCATGCTCATCATCCAGCTCCAGCGGACGACTCTCCAGCGTTGGTGTAATCATCCACAAGCTGGCTCCGGCGTTATCCTGAAGGTACAGTGTCTTCCCCCGTCGCGGGTTATGACCGCCATGACCGCCGGGCTGCAATTCCGTATGACCTTTCCCCTGTAACTGCAGCTGTACCCGCATGCCACCGTGATTCATCGATGCAGCCTTGGGGCTCCAGCGTAATTCTGCGTGAGATGTCCCACTTAACAGGAACACCCCCACAAACATAAAAAATCGAACATGAAATTTAAACATCACACTTCCCTCATGAGGCCTCCCTGGCCCGGCATTATTTGTATGGCTTAGAATTTCGCTGACAAACCTGCCGTGAAGCTGCGCCCCGGATTCACCACCAGGGAGAGGTCTTCTGCGTCGTAAACACCATCATCATTGGCATCACTCGAACCACGTGCGGTGTTGTAGTAGGTCTCATCAAGCACGTTGTCGGCACGGGCAAAGAAGTTCCAGTTGATACTTCCCATCTTGCGGTCGTAATTAACCAGCAGATTGAATACCTGATGACCGTCGATCTTGATCTGGTTGATCTCATCCGCGTAGTAACTGCTGATGGCATCCATCTCGGTGGTAATGGTCCAGCCGGAGGCGGGCATCATGCTGACCGCCAGGTTCAGGTGGTGATTGGGGGTACGCGGTACGCTATTGCCGGTATTGTCGTAAGCCGTCAGACAGTTTGAGGGCACTGGTGGTCCGTAGCTCGGCAGTACCGGTGTTGAGCCCACCGGGCAGGTACCGGCAATCGGATCAGTCTGCAGATTAAACTCGTTATAACGGGTGTAGATGCTATCCAGGTAGGTATACGCCAGGTCCCAGTACCAGCGCTCGCTCGGCTGTCCCAGCAACGCCAGCTCCAGGCCGCGGCTTCGCATATCGCCAACATTCGCATACTGGCTGTCTGCTGCGGTGGAGTACTGACCACCACTCGCCTGTATATGGTCATCGCGGTCCAGCTGAAATACCGCCACGTCCATCTCTACCGGCAGACCCAGCATGTCAGCCTTGCGGCGCAACCCCAGTTCAAAGTTGGCGGTGGTCTCCGGCGTCAGCTCCGGATTCGCCGCAGTCTTGTGGGTAGGGCTGTTATTGCCGACAAACAGCTGCGTGGCAGAGGGGGCACGAAAGCCCGTTGAAACACTGGCGTAATAATCCACCTGCTCACTGGCCGCATAGTTAACCCCCAGGCGAGAGGAGAAGACATGGAAGCTCTTTTTATTGCTAAGGCTACTATCTTCATCATCGGTGTAATCCAGACTAATGGCATCGCTGCGGCCATTGAAAGTTAACAACCAGTCATTGAGCGGGCGGTACTTCAGTTCACCGTAAAAGGCGGCAACCTGCTCATCGGTCACATTATCACTGTTAATATCACCGGCAGCATGCGGAACACCGTACAAAACACCGGCCTCCCTGAAGGTGGTTAAATTGTCATAGCTGTTATCACGCAGGTCGGTGGCCACCATCCAGGCCAGCGCTTCACCGCCACGACGATACTCTGCCTTCACGCCGCGCTGCACCTGCGCATAATCGTTGTCATAGGTGTAAATATCCGGATTCACGCTGTCCGGGGCGGTCATAAAATAGGTGTCATCGGAAAACTGGTAGGTGTTCACCGTCAGGTTCGCATTCGATGCCATATCCCGGTTATAGGTCAGGAACAGTTTCTGCAACTGCACATCGTAGTGGTTGGCATAATCGTTATACGATGGGTCTTCACTCTTCGGATCATTGGCTGCCGCCGTCACACCTTTGACCGCACCGTGGCTATTCTTCTCACGGTCTGCCACCTCAAAACCAAACTGCAGGTCACTGCTATCATTCAGGTAATACTGCAGCTTGCCGTTGGCGTAATCGGCGCTGGAACCCGAGTCTTCATAGTAGCCGTCGGTACTGCGCTGTGAGACCTGCACATGACCGTTGGCATTGTCACTGGCAAACCCGGCACGGGCCAATCCTTTCACGTGGCCAAAGCTGTCGGCCTCGGCGGCAAGCTTGTAGCCGGCCTGACCTGCCCCTTTTTTGGTAGTAATGATCACCGCTCCGGAGAGGGCGTCATCACCAAACAGGTAAGAGGCACCACCCTTAACCACACGAATCGACTCGATATTATCGAGGTCGATATTGACCCGACCAGTACGCTCAAACACCGGTACACCGTCTATCACCACGGCCACCCCGGGTTTCTCCCCCATGTAGACCTGATTCTCGACACCGCGTATATGAATCTTCAGCGAGTCACCACTCTGCACTTCGGTAGTAATACCTGGGATAGACTGCAACAACTGCTGGATATTTTCGGTATGGGAGCGGTCAACCTGCTCACCACTAATCGCGGCAATCGCAGAGGGCTCCATTCGCTTATCCTCGAAGCGATCACCGATGGTGGAAGACTCCACCTGGATCACGCCCAATGATTCGGCCTGTACAGTAACGGATGCGAGTGAGGTCGCGATGGCTAACGCGACAGCGGAAGAGACTCTTTTCATACGGGGGGGGAACACAACGGACATAAGCAACCTCACGATATAAAATTCAAATCAGCAACCCTCCCTGGCCTTTAAGTCGATCGGTTATTCGCATAGACCATGCCAAACATAAGTTATTGATTATGTTGATTCGAGGCGTGCACACTTCTGCTGAAAAAAAGGGATATCCCACACTACTGCGTCATATCACACAGTTCAGTGACCGTTATGAGGTCTGCAGACTCCCCCCCTTTGTGCTGAATCAATGAGTTACCAAGATGGCCCATTAGTTGCAAAAGGCTTCTCTGTTTATGAAGCATGGCTTCCCCCGATAACCTAAGGAATAAGAGAGAAGATGAAAAAAATAACGTTCTGTCTACTGGCACTATGTGCCACCGAGATACAGGCCGCTGATACTGATATGACGATCAGTGTCGAAAGTACCCGGTTGAGTGATGTCAGCGGTGAAGAGGTTAAATCCGCCGACCTTGCCGATGCCCTGAGTAAAAAAGTACCGAGCGTCTCACTGGTACGCCGCAGCGGTATCGCCAACGATGTGATCCTGCGCGGCCAGAAGAAGGACAACATCAATATTCTCATCGATAACGCCAAGGTCTACGGCGCCTGCCCCAACCGCATGGACCCGCCGACCTCGCACATCCTCACCAACAATATCGAAGGCATC
>JBFFJV010000073.1:0-10571 GCA_041555695.1 Thiohalomonadaceae bacterium
AGGGATGCTGGTGCATCGCAGCTGGATCGCCGAGGAGGATGAGGTGTTCCTGCTGCAGACTCTGCGCGATCAGATCGGCCAGCGCGTCTACCCCATCCACCGCCTCGACCGTCCAACATCAGGGGTGATCCTGTTCGCCCTCTCCAGTGAGGCAGCGCGGACCATGTGCGGGGTGTTTGAGCAACGCGAAGTGAGCAAACAGTACCTCGCCATCGTGCGCGGCTACACCGATGCGGCGGGTCACATCGACTATGCGCTGCGTGAGGAGCCGCACAAACCTGAGCAGCAGGCCATCACCGATTATGAGCGACTCGCCACGGTTGAGCTACCGATCCCCACGGGTCGCTACAGCACCAGCCGCTACTCACTGGTGCGGGTGACCCCGCTCACCGGCCGGATGCGCCAGATTCGCAAACACTTTCACCACATCTTCCACCCGCTAATCGGCGACACCAGCCACGGTGAGGGACGCCACAACCGGCTGTTTCGCGAGCAGTTCGACTGCCACCGCCTGCTGCTGCACGCCCGCCGTCTGACACTGTGCCCGCCGGATGAGCAGCCGCTCACCATTGAGGCACCACTGCCGGATGACTTTCTTCGCCTGTTCGATACCTTCGACTGGCAGGACGTTGAGGCATAACCCCTCGGTTTCGTGCTAGTTTTATAAGTAACAAAAGCACAACAGTGAAAAGGCGGGGAAATAATGATTGAAGACCTCAAGGGCGATGAATCGTGGCGCATGTTCCGCATCATCAGCGAATTCACCGAGGGCTTCGAAGAGCTCTCTGATATCGGCTTTGCCGTCACCATCTTCGGCTCCGCCCGCACCAAACCCGATAACATCCACTATCAAAAAGCCGAACAGATCGCCCAGCGCCTGGCCGAGGAGGAGTTTGCCATTATCTCCGGCGGTGGCCCCGGCATTATGGAGGCGGCCAACAAGGGGGCGGCAGAACGCGGCGCCTGCTCGGTCGGCCTGAATATCGAACTGCCCTTCGAGCAGCACCCCAACACCTACCAGAACCTGGCACTGGAGTTTCGCTACTTCTTTGCCCGCAAGGTGATGTTTGTCAAACACTCCATGGGTTATGTGATCATGCCCGGCGGCTTCGGCACCATGGATGAATTTTTTGAAGCGCTCACCCTGATCCAGACCAACAAGATCTACCCGATGCCGCTGGTACTGGTGGGCGTCAAGTTCTGGCAGGGGCTGCTCGACTGGGCACGCGATACCATGCTGACCGAGGGCACCATATCGGAGAGGGACTTCGACCTCATCACCCTCACCGATGATGTCGAGGAGGTGGTAAAAATCATGACTCAGCACCGCCAGTGGAAACACGAACAGATCCACCAGGCGAAGATGGAGCATCTGCACAAACACTTCGGCAGCAATGCCAAAGAGGAGTGGCTGGAGTGTCTGGAAAAGATCTGTGACCCCAACAGCCCTTTTATAAGAAAGTAGGGAGCCCGGTATGGAACACATCAAGCCCGATTTTCGCCACAACCATCCACTGCAATTAATGCTGGGCTGGCTGCTGCTCTACTGGGTAATCACCGCCATCAACCCCTTCAACCGCTTCGACTGGCTGCTGGAGAACCTGCTGGTTTTCATCTACGGTGCACTACTCGCGCTCAGCTATAGCCGCTTCGCCTTCTCCAACCTTAGCTACGCCCTGTTCACCCTGTTTATGACGCTACACCTTACCGGCGCCCACTACACCTACGCCGAGACGCCGCTGGGCTTCTGGCTAATGGAGTGGCTAAACCTCAGCCGTAACCACTTCGACCGTATCGCACACTTCGCTTACGGCCTGCTCTGCACCTACCCCCTGTATGAGCTGCTGCGTCGTCGTGCCGGCTCCAGTCGCGGCTGGTCGGGGTTTCTGGCTGTCACCATGGTAATCGGCTTTAGCGGCTTCTATGAGGTTATCGAGATGCTGGTGGCGGTTATCGTCAGTCCGGAACTGGGAGATGCCTACCTCGGTACACAGGGCGACAGCTGGGATGCACAGAAGGATATGGGCCTCGCCCTGCTTGGCGCCATCGTCGCAATTGGCATCACTTTGGCGTGGCCACGCCCCCTTAAAACAAAAACACCTTGACCCCAAACAAAAAGCCGCTAGAATAGCGCGCTCTCAGCTTAGTGCTGGGAACCGCGGAGCGGTAGTTCAGTTGGTTAGAATACCGGCCTGTCACGCCGGGGGTCGCGGGTTCGAGTCCCGTCCGCTCCGCCATTATTACCAAGCCCACCTTTCGGTGGGCTTTTTTCGTTTTCCCCTGTGAACTTGCAAACCCTCCCCCCTCGACTATCTATTTGAGTTACCTCAATCAAGGACAGGGGAGTAACCGTCTATGCATGACTTCCATTCCATCCTCGGCGACGAGGCCGAGTCACTACTGGGGCATCAGTGCCAGACCTTGCACAAGGCGCAACTACAGCTGCCCGGCCCTGACTTTATTGACCGGGTCGTCTCAAACAGCAATCGCGGGCCCGCAGTGCAACGCAATCTACAGACACTGTTCAACCACGGGCGACTGGGGGGCAGTGGCTACCTCTCAATCCTGCCGGTCGATCAGGGGGTGGAACACGCGGCTGGTGCCTCCTTCGCCCCCAACCCGCTGTTCTTTGACCCGCAAAATATCATCGAGCTGGCGATCGAGGGGGGCTGCAACGCAGTCGCCTCAACCATGGGGGTACTCGCCTCGGTAAGCCAGCGCTACGCCCACAAGATCCCCTTTCTGGTGAAACTCAACCACAACGAACTGCTCACCTACCCCAACATCTATGACCAGACCCTCTTCGCCAACGTCGAGCAGGCCTTTGAGCTGGGGGCCGTCGCAGTGGGGGCAACCATCTATTTCGGCGCTGCCGAGTCACGTCGGCAGATTCAGGAGGTGAGCGAGGCCTTTGCCCGTGCCCATGAGCTGGGTATGGTCTGTGTGCTGTGGGCCTACCTGCGCAACCCGGCCTTCAAACACGAGGGGCAGGACTATCACACTGCCGCCGACCTCACCGGACAGGCCAACCACCTGGCGGCGACGATTGGTGCCGACATCATCAAGCAGAAACAGGCGGATAAAAACGGCGGCTACACCGCGCTCAACTTCGGCAAGACCCACGCCGGGGTGTACCAGGAGCTCAGCTCTGAGCACCCCATCGATCTGGTACGCTACCAGGTTGCCAACTGCTACATGGGGCGCATCGGCATGATCAATTCAGGAGGGGCCTCCGGCAAGGATGACCTGCATCAGGCGGTTCGTACCGCGGTGATTAACAAACGTGCAGGGGGTATGGGACTGATCTCCGGACGCAAGGCTTTTCAGAAACCGATGACAGAGGGCATCGCACTGTTAAATGCGATACAGGATGTCTATGCCAGTGACGAGGTCACCATCGCGTAGGCGTTAGAACGGGAGAACGTCAGGTAGTGAGGTCGCAGCTCTTATAATTTGATCTAACGATCTAACACCCTCCCGCCCTAACCACAGCAGCGTTTATACTTCTTGCCACTACCACAGGGGCACGGTGAATTTCTTCCCGGCTTCTCCACCTCAAGCGGTGGCAGCATTTCACCATCCAGGTAGTACCAGCGTCCGTTCTCATTTACAAAGCGGCTACGCTCATGCAGCTGTCCGCCCTGATAGAAGGCGGCAAACTCCACCCAGTCCGTTCCGCTGCCGATAATCTGTAGCCGCTGCCAGGTGATATCGTCCCCCTCCACATTCAACGCCACCGGTCGACTGGAGGCGTGCCAGGTCTCACGCAGATAGTCGGAAAGCTTAAGCACATAGGCACTATAGCGGGAGCGCATCAGCGCCTCAGCGGTGGGCGCAGCCACACCGGCGTGATAGCGACCACAACACTCTGACAGACTCCTGCCACTACCACACGGACACACCACTTTCACCACCTCAACCACTCACCAGCCCCCCCGGCTAAACCACTAAAACAATGACGCTTTATCGCCCCGGTATCAGACAAAAACCTACATACAGGATGGTTACGATATCACTATGATTCATGTGCCTATGGCACACCACCACAAGCGTGTGTCACCCCGCCAACATGGGACAGAGAACAATGCTTCAGCAGAAACCTAACATCCTTATCGTCGACGATCACCCCACCAATATCAAACTGGTAGAGGGCTTTCTCAGGCAGGACGGCCGCTACAATTACAGCTCCACCACACAACCGACAGAGGTACTCGAGCTATGCCGTGATCACGCGGTGGACATGGTGTTGCTTGATATCATGATGCCGGCGATGGATGGCTACGAGGTCTGCGAGGCACTTAAGAGCAACCCCGACACGAAAGATATACCGGTCATCTTCCTCAGCGCCAAGCACGAGCCTGAGAGTATCGTAAAGGGCTTTAAGGCCGGAGGGGTTGATTACCTGATCAAGCCGATTAATGGCATGGAGCTACTGGTAAGAATAACCACCCATCTTAGCCTCAGGCGCCATGAGCAGCAGTTGCAGGAACTCAATGCGACCAAAGACCGTTTTATCTCCATTATTGCAGAGGATCTGCGCAGCCCGATCACCGGGCTGCGCGGTGTGCTGCAGATGATCGACAACAATTTCGACACCCTCAACAAAGAACACCTGCACGAATATATCTCGATGTCCCACCTGGCTGCCGACAGCCTCGCCAGCCTCGCCGAGAACCTGATTGAGTGGTCTTCGCTGCACGTAAACGAACTGCCTCTGCACCCCACACAGCTGGACCTGCACGAGCTCTTCGCCTCAGCCATTCGCTCCACTCAGGAGGAGGCCCCACAAAAGGATATCCAGTTCCACCTTACGATAGATGAGGGCACCTTGATCACCACCGATGAGCCGTCACTACGACAGGTTGCCCTTAACCTGCTGCGTAACGCTGTCGCCTTCAGCCACCAGCAGGGCGATGTCACCATCTCTGCCGAGGCTGACGATCTGGCCTGTACCATTTCGATTATCGATAACGGCATTGGTATCGATGCCGAAAACCAGAAGAAACTTTTCCAGCTCGACCAGCGCTTTAGCCGTGCCGGTACCGCGGGTGAGATGGGAAGCAGCATGGGATTACTGCTCTGCCGGGAGCTTCTCGAACGCAACCACGGCACGATCTCAATACAGAGCGAACTGAACAAGGGAACACAGGCCACGATTACGCTTCCACGGGCTTCGCAATAGAAAACGGGAGGCGGCAACCATGAAATATAAAAAGTCGATACCCGAATTTGTCGAGGCCATGGCGGAGCTGGTTGAGCGCAAGGTCAGTGGCCACATTGTCCTCATCACCGAAATGGGGGACTGGGGAAAGTTCCTGATTGGTGATGGCTGCATCTACTCGCTCAGCCTGGCCGATTACCGTGGCATGGAGGTGCTTGAATATATTCAACCGATGGACGAAATACAGTTTATGTTTCGCCCGGACAAAGGAGATGACAGCAGCCACACCACCCCACGCAACTACGAGGCAGGCTCTGCCGCCATGGATAATGCGAGGTTCTTCAGCTTCTTTGACCATGTGCTGCCGCAAAGCGGTGCCCGGCAGCAGGCCTTGCTCAATGCCGGAAACAAAAAACACGGTAGCACGCAGACAAAAGGCACAGTGCTGGTCGTGGATGACAGCGCACTGGCTCGCAAAGTGGTGTGCAATATCCTGCTGGCCTCCGGCTATCAGGTTGCGGAGGCGAAAGACGGTTTCGAGGCAATGGGGCAGCTGGAGAATGTACACCCCGACCTGGTAGTGCTGGATCTCATTATGCCCGTGATGGACGGCTACCAGGTGGTTGAGATGATGAAGAAAACCCCCGTCTATCAAAAGATCCCGATCATCATGCTCACCTCGCGTGACAGCTTGATGGACAAGCTCCGCGGCAAGATGAGTGCCTCCGATGCCTACATTACCAAACCGGTAAAAGAGGAGGCCTTAATGATGTACCTCTCCCGCCTGCTCGGATAACGTCTCTGGCCAGGCTGTTTGTCTGGCCTGTTGCGCGACTACCACAGCAACGCCATGCCGCTGCCGATCAACAGCACACCGATCGCCTGCTGGAAGGTGCGCTGACTGATATTGGTATGAATGTGTCCGCCAACATACATCCCCACCACCATCACCGGCAGTGAAGCGGCCAGCAGGATCATGGTGTCCAGCTCATAGAAGCCGGAGAAGAAGTAACCGACAATACGGCTACTACCATCGATAAGAAAGATGGTGGCGGCAGTGGCACGAAAGGCCGTTTTATCTAAATGTCGCAGCCGCAGGTAGATTACATAGAAAGGACCGCCGGTGCCGAACAGGGTGCCGATAAGGCCTCCGAATCCTCCCGCCGGTATCGCCCACAACCGCGAGCCGCGAAAACCGGGGCCGGAGCTAAGCAGGGAGTAGAAGGCGTAGAGCACAATAAAACCACCCAGTGCGCTACGCAGTAACTCCCCCTCCAGCGTTTTAAACAGATAAAGCGCCGTCAGCACCCCGGCAAAGGTAAAGGGTAGTAACGGCAGCAACTCACGCCACTGAATTGACTGGCGGTGCTTCATGCCGTGGCTGGTGGAGGCCAGATAGTCGAGCAGGCCGACCAGCGGCACTACGATAGTGAGCGGCATCATCAGAGCCAGCAGGGGAATGGAGATCAGACCCGAACCGAAACCGGCAATGCCTCGCATAAGATAGGCACCAAAGATGATCAGTGCCGCAATTATCAGCTGGGTAAGTGAGAGGCTCTCAAGCATATCAATTAAGTTTGGTCATGATTCATGGGCTGCGCAGTATAACGCCAGGCCACACCGACAGGTCGATCTTGCTGCGAAAAGCCCGATCTCCGTGATGCGCTATTCTGGCGAGAGAAATCTCCGCTCCCATCGCAATAACAGTGAATGCCATGGGGTAAGCAGTAACAGCAGTCCGGCCATTACCCCGCAGCTATTGGCCACCATGTCGGCATACTCGAAGTAGCGTCCGCTATAGCCCTGCAGAAATTCCAGTGCGACCCCAAGAAGGATCAGCAGCAGTGCATGCAGCACCAGCATCCCGCGGCTTTGATAGAGCTGCACAAACCACCCCATTAATATGCCATAGGCCAGCAGGTGGCCCCACTTATCACCAAAGCGCACAGGGATCTCAACCAGCGGCTGCGATGTCAGTGATAGATACACAACGGCCAGCACCGCCAGCCAGCCCACGAGCAGCCACAGCTTGTAGTAGCGTAACGGACGCATTAAAGATAGATCGCCAGCAACAGGGCACCGAGCAACAGGCGGTAGACCATGAAGGGGAACATACCGATGCGCTCCAGCAACTTGAGGAAGAGGTGGATACAGAGATAGGCACTGAGTGCCGAGAGCACCGTGCCGAGCAACAGCGCATTCCAGTCGACGGCCCCCTCGCTCTGAACCAGCTCCAGCGTATTGAGACCACCGGCCAGCAGGATCACCGGAATCGACAACAGAAAGGAGAAGCGTGCCGCGGCCTCACGGGTCAGCCCCATCATCAGCCCGGCGGTCATGGTGATACCGGAACGTGAGGTGCCGGGAATGAGGGCAATGGCCTGGGCCACACCGATCACCACCACATCACGCCAGCCAATGGTGTGCTCATCGCGTGCCCGTTTTCCCTGGCGATCCGCCCACCACAACAACAGGCCGAAGATAATGGTGGTGGCCGCGATCACCAGCGGCTCTCGCAGAGAAGTTTCGATCACATCCTTAAACAACAGGCCGGCCAGTCCCACCGGAATGGTGCCAAGCCCTACGGCCCACATCAGGTTGCTGTCGCCCACCCGCTCGCGCCGCGCCATCGATAGCAGCCAGTCACGCGTCATGGTGTTGAGTTCACGGCGAAAATACCAGACCACGGCAAGCAGGGTACCGACGTGTACCGCCACATCGAAGGCGAGTCCCTGATCGGCAAAACCACTCAGTTTGGGAAACAAGATTAAATGCGCCGAGCTGGAGATGGGAAGAAACTCGGTCAGCCCCTGCAGCAGCGCCAGCAGGGTAATTTGCAGCAATTCCATTAGTCGTTAGCCTCGCTTCTCTGCCACGATGTGGGCAAAGCGCCCCTCCTTGGTGATGCTACTGTGCAGCACCGCAAAGCCACTCATGTTGAGCATATAGATGAGGTCCTCACGGCTGAAGCGATTGTGCTCGATAAAGTGAATAAACAGGTCTTCGAGTTCCTGGAGGTCTGTGTCAGGGTTGAACACCGCGGCCTCCTCGGACTGTGCACGAATGTAGACCTCCAGCGGCGCACGCACCCAGTCGTGAATGTAGAAGCGCCCGCCCGGTTTGAGGCAACGGTGCGCCTCCTGCAGCGTACGTAGCGGCTGATTCATCTCATGCAGCACCACCGAGCAGTTAACGGCATCGACCGAGCCATCATCCAGAGGCAGCCTGGGGTCGTGCAGGTCTTCGCTGATGATCTCGCACCCCTCGGGCAGCTCACCCACCGCCTGCAACATGTAGGGGGCACACTCCACACCAATCGCACGAATACCGGGACGATAGTCAGCCAGCGCCTTGAGAAACAGACCGGGGCCGGTGCCCAGGTCCAGCACCACCGGCTGCTCGGAGTAGACCGGGGTGATCCACTTCTCCCACTCGGCCCAGAAGTGATCATTAAAACGATCAGCAAAGGTCTGTTTCATCAGCTCGGCAAAACGCTCACCATCGCGATGGTGTTTAGCCAGCATCTGCTGGGTCTGTTGCAATCGGTCGGACACGGTTACTCCCGTTTATCATTCGTATAACAGGGGGCCATGATAGCGCTTTTACCTGATGGAGACAGCGTAGCGGCGTCACAAAAGATTCATCAAAGTGTCATTCCCTTTTCACAGCGGATTTTTATTCTGGCTGCGTGAAAAGAGTGAACACAGGAGAATTGAGATGAACATGCTGCTAGAGAGCTACACCACCGCCACCCCGGGCCGCGACCACAGCCACAGCCGCCTGCTGGAGGAGATCGCCTATCTGGAGGCCCGCCTCATTAGCATCGGCCATACCGGTGACTGTGCCTATGAGAAGGCCATGGCAAAAAGTTATACCCAACTACTACAACAGCGCCGCCGCGAACTCATGACGCCGCATTAGGGCTTAAAGTCGGCTGCGCTCATCACGCAGTGCAAAGCCCCTTAAGCCCCCCTCCCAGCCCTTTGTCAGGGCGATCACCTTGAACAGCTCCCCCATCTCGGTGGGCAGGGTCAGGGTCTTCACCTCTGCGGCCAGACTTAACTGGCGGCGCGCCCCCCCCTCCCCTTTATCCTCCTCGGCCGCCAGGATCTCGGTCAGGCCACAACCGATAAGGAAATTGGCCTGATTGGCAAAACCGCGCACCGACAGCCCTGCCGCCACGGCCGCCTCGGCGATCGCGGTAAAATCAACATGGGCGGTAATGTCCTGCAGGCCGATGAGGGTGAGGGCATCGTCATGGGCGCGGTGGCGATAGTGACACATCAGGGTGCCGCCACTGCGCTGCGCATGGTAGTACTCGGCGCGGGGGAAGCCATAGTCGATAAGCAGGGCAACACCGCGCTTGAGCCAGCCCCCCAGACCGGCCACCCACTCCTCGGCCAGCAGATTGATCTCCGACTCGTAGCCCTCACCAAGGTGAAACGCCTGCTGCAATTGATGCAGGTGCGGGTAGAGCGCCGCATCGGGTGCCTCCTCGTCAGGAATAAAGCGCTCACCATCCCACATCACGAACAGCTCACGCGGCTCACCATCGACAATACGGAAACGGTGTACCGGCATCGCGTCGAGCACCTCGTTACCCAGCACCACCCCCTCGAAGGATTCCGGCAGGGCATCGAGCCACACCACCCGTTCCGCCAACCCGGGTACCTTTTGCTTGATCGTTTCGTGCTGGCGCTGGCGCAGATCGGCGCTGATCTCGAGGATAAAATAATTTTCCGGCAGGGCATTGAGCGTTTCCAGCTCGGCCAGGATGTCGGCGGCCATCGTCCCGCGACCGGCACCGAACTCAAGGATATCGCCACCGATACGCGCCAGCACCTCACGACACTGCTGTGCCAGGGCGCGAGAGAAGAGACTCGACACTTCAGGTGCGGTGACAAAATCCCCCCCCTCGCCAAACTTGCGGCTGCCGGCACTGTAGTAGCCAAGGCCGGGGGCATAGAGGGCCAGCTCCATAAAGCGGGCAAAGGGGATACGCCCGCCATCGGCCATCATCACCTCGCGGATATGGGCCTGCAATTTTTCACTATGGGCCTGCTGCCCGGCATCGGGCAGCGGCAGCTCACCGACGTTACCGCCAGCCGCCACCCCCTTAATGCCACGCCCCGTCGCTGACTGCACCATTACCTTTAATCCCGCATACGTTAGAATTGGTCGCACAGTGTGCCACCCCCGAACCGATTGGAGAAGTCAGTGAGCGAAAACCATCATTTTGCCGGCCGCGTCGCCCTCATCACCGGCGGTGCCCACCGCATCGGTGCCACCACCGCCCGCACCCTGCACGCCGCCGGCGCCAATATCGTGCTGCACTACCGCAACTCCGCCGCCGGGGCCGAGGCGCTGCAGAGTGAATTACACGAAATACGCCCCGACTCTGTCACCCTGG
>JBFFJV010000074.1:0-10288 GCA_041555695.1 Thiohalomonadaceae bacterium
GCCTCTTCGCCGCCAGCGGCGCTACCGTAGCCGACATTCCAGCTCTCCATGGTGCGTTCAAACAACATCCGGTTGGCATCAATATCATCAACGATCAACACCTTCTTACCGGCAAGTAGCTGTTCCGTGCCACTCACCGCCACCTCACTACCCAGCCCCAGTCTGGCAGTAAACCAGAAGGTACTCCCCTCACCGGGGGTGGAGTCTATTCCAACCTCCCCCCCCATCAGCCCGGAGAGTTTTTTGCACAGCGAGAGACCTAAACCGGTGCCGCCGAAGCGACGTGTCGTAGAGCCGTCGGCCTGCTCAAATGCCTCAAAGATACGCGACTGCGCCTCTGCAGGAATGCCAATGCCGGTATCATGTACCGCAAAGTGCATGAGAGAGTCCTCACTCCCCTGCTCAACCACGGAGAGCTCGACACTCACCGAGCCCTGCTCGGTAAACTTCATCGCATTACCGACAAGGTTGCTCAACACCTGCCACAGGCGGGTACGGTCACCCACTACCCTCTCCGGCACCTCACCCTTCAGCCCCCAGTAGATCTCCAGCCCCTTCTCACGGGCCTGGTTGGCAAACAGGTCAACCAGATCCTCCAACGACTCGAACAGATCAAACTCGAGCTGTTCAAGCTGCACCTGTCCCGCCTCAAACTTGGAGATATCGAGGATGTCGTTAATCAGGGTCAACAGGCGCTCGCTGGAACGGTAGGCGGTATCGACATACTGACGTTGCTCGCCATCCAGTGTGCTGTCACGTAGCAGCTCCATGGAGCCAATCATGCCGTTAAGCGGGGTGCGAATTTCGTGGCTCATATTGGCCAGAAACTCCGACTTGGCCTGGGCATGCCCCTCGGCCTTCTGTCGTGCATCCTCCAGAGCCTCGCGGGTGCGCTCTTCGGCCATTGCCAGGGCGGTCATGTCACCGATCTGGCGGAGATAATCGAGTAGTTCGGGGTCGTGAGAGGGATTAATCTCAGTGTAGAGAAACAGCACGCCGTAGGGGACTCCCGCGTGGTGCAACGGCACGATGTAGTGGCCGTGCGGTTTCATCCCCTCAAAAGTGTGATCGTGACGGTGGTCATCGAAACAGTGATCAGAGACCAGTAACTCCCCCGACTCGGCAACTCGACCACAGAGGCAACTGCCATAGGCAACCCGCTGCTCCTTTTCGACAAACTCCTCGCTGAATTCACCCACCATAGTGTGCATCTCAAGGCAGGAGCTCTCCGGGCGATGAACAAAAATCCCCCCCTTGCGTTGTACCGCCAGTGAGTCAAGGGTGAACAACTGAGCAAACATCCCCTCAAACCGCTTCTTCAGTGAAATCTCACTTTGCTGTAACAGCTGCGAGATGGCCGCGCGAGCCTCTGTCTGCAGCCGCTGGCGCTCCTGGCGCTCACGCCGCTCAACCCGTTCCGAGATATCGTCGATCACCGCAAGGAAAAAAAGCTCATCGCCCACACTCACCTCATTCAGGGTGATGGCCATGGGAAAGAGCTCACCACCCTTACGCTTTCCCTGCATCTCGCGCGTCATCTTTACCACATTGCCTGACATCGTGGCATGACCATATCCGCTCATGTAGTGGTGGTGGCCGGCAGCCACATCACCCGGCATCAAATCTTCGATGTGACGGCCAACCATCTCGCCACTGCCATAACCGAAGATCTCCTCCAGTGCGCTGTTGGCGGAGAGGATATTGCCGCTTTTATCGGTGGTGATAATGCCGTTGGTAACATTATCAAACACCGCCTTCAGTCGCTTCTCACCAGACTCAATGGCCTGCTGGCGCTGCAGCACCGCATCACGCATTTGACCGAACGCGTCAATCAACTCTCCGGTTTCATCCTGTCTGCCTGAGGGCAGCTCAATCTCATACTCTCCGCCGGCCATCCGCCGGCTGGCATTGGCTATCGACTTCAGCGGCATAAAGACCAGACGGTCCTGAAAGATCAGGCTGCCGAGAAAGATGGCGAAAACAATCAAAATCACCAGCACTTCAATTTGATAAAACAGCCGGGCCTCTGTCGCCAGGCGCTCCTCCAGTTCGAGGTGCAGCTCTATATCGAACCAGGGCCTCTCCAACTCAAAGATGGTGTGTTTAACAATGTAATGACTCGCCTTGTGCTCACCCATCATGCCGATGGGA
Organism: Thiohalomonadaceae bacterium; assembly: GCA_041555695.1. Taxonomy (GTDB): domain Bacteria; phylum Pseudomonadota; class Gammaproteobacteria; order Thiohalomonadales; family Thiohalomonadaceae; genus JAPHSX01. Next base: position 2,152 of record JBFFJV010000074.1, read on the forward strand.
TAGATGCGTCCGCCTCCTCGCCGGGTGACCATCAACATCGCCCAGCTCGGATTTTCTGCCCGGACATTGTTAAGCGTGGTGTAAACATCGGCAAGGTCGCCACTGAGCAGTGGGCCCTCGACGGCCGTCGCCAGAATCTTCAGCGCCGCCTCCTGCTCCTCAACGATGTCCTCAGCGTAGTGCGCGAGAAAATGGGGTAACCAGTAGAAATGCAATACCATGCTGAAGCTGGCCACAACAATCAGCAGTGGCAGCATCATCTTGAGGCGGATACTCATTCAGCTCAGTCCTTAACGTAGAAGGGTTCCAGTCCCATCTTCTTAAGCGGCGTGTAATCATCCAGTGTTGCAATACCCACCTGCTTCATCGGGATCTTGCTCAACATCAGCTTTCCCGCTTCGCTCTCACCCAGTGACAGCATCGCCTGCTGCACCTGCTCTGCCACCCCGGCCGGCACCCGCGGATGTACCGCCAGCGGATGCGGGGCTACCTTGGTGGTACGGTGCAGCACCCGCAAACTGTCGCGAATCTCTGCCGGTTGCTGGCTGAGCGTCTTCTGTACGCCACCACCGGCCGCGGCCATACCGGTCACCACATTCAGGTAGACCGAGGTATGGCTTTTCACATAATTCGGCTCAATATCGATCTTGCGCTCCCCCTGCAGCTCGGCCCGCATCATTAGTGAGGCCCCCAGGGCATTCGGGGCGGGAAAGGCGACAATCTTGCCCTGCAGGCTAGTCAAATCAGTAATGGGGCTGTCCTTGCGGACCACCAGAATACCGTGCAGCTGCCGACCATGGTCACGTACCAGTGGCGCGTAACCTGCATCGTTATTCGCAACAAGCATGTGATAGGGGTTCATATAGGCAAAATCGAACTTGCCCGCCTGAAACTCCTTTTCAAACCTGGGGATACTGGGGGAGCCCTGCAGGCGTAGCCGGATCCCCGTCTGCTGCTCCACCTCATCGAGAATCGGGCGCCATATGGCGAGAATTTTCCGGGAATCGAACTGCGGCACCACACCGATAGTATAGACCGTCCCCTCGTCCGCCACGGCGCTATTAACTAGCAGGCCTGCTGGCAAGACCAGAGCAAGTAGCCAGCCCATTAGTCTATTCTTTTGGAATTTCATCGGTTTTATCCTTGAATTATTGGCCATACAACAAAATATAACTGTTTATGAGCTAGGTAGTGGTGCTCGCAGTAAGGAAATTCAAGCCATGCCATAGTTCCTGTTGCGAATTTATCGATTCAACCTATATATACAGATTAACGACTGCCTCGCATGTTGTAAATCGATATTTTCGATGATACTTTGCATAATCAGTTGAGCGATGACTTAGAACGCTAAGCATGCTCACTGAAGTATTTAAATTTAGTCACGCAGAGGTGACAGTAAATGGCAGCACCACTCGAAACAGAGCAGCTGGAGCGCCCACCCATACTGGTGGTCGATGATGATCCAACCCAGCGCATTATGTTTAAGCAGGTACTCCAGAAGGCCGGTCACACGGTCGTTGATGCGCCGGGCGGCAAAGAGGCACTGGAGCTATTCGCACAGCACAAGCCGCTGCTTGCACTGGTCGATGCCATCATGCCGGAGATGGACGGCTTTGAACTAAGTGAACGCCTGCACAGTATGGAAGGCGGCGAGGAGCTGACTATACTGATGGCAACCTCGCTCAGCGACGATGCCGATATCAACCATGCCTTTAAGGCGGGGGCCGCCGACTTCATCAGCAAACCCATCAACTGGACAGTACTGCAGGGGCGGGTCGAGCACCTGCTACAGAGCAAGCTGGCTGAGCAGCAGATGCGTGCCGCCGAACAACAGATGCGGCAGTCGCAGAAGATGAATGCCATCGGCAGCCTCAGCAGCGGCATTGCCCACGAATTCAACAACCACCTTGCCAGCATCATGGGCTACACCGAATTGCTGCAGGAGTTCCTCGAACAGCTTGGTGAGGAGCGGCCCCAGAAATATGCGGCCGAGGTCTACAAGTCCGCCGAGCGGGCACGTGATCTGGTCAGCCAGATGCAACAGTTCAGCCAGAGCAAACCGGGCGAGCTGCACCAGCTGGAGTCAAAACCACTGGTCAAGGAGAGCCTGAAAATGCTCCGCTCCAGTCTGCCGTCCAGCATCAGTCTGCACCAGCAGCTGGACGATGAGCTACCACCCATCATGGCGGACCCGGTGCAATTCCAGCAGCTACTCACCAACCTGCTGCTCAATGCGCGTGATGCGATAGAGGGCAAAGGGCAGATCACTATCCGTATGCAGGCCGTCAGCCATACCAGCCAGAGCTGTAGCTCCTGCCACAACAACTTTAGTGGTGAGTTTCTGCAGCTACAGGTCAGTGACAGTGGTCACGGCATTCCCCCGGAGGTACTGGAGAAGGCGTTCGAACCCTACTACAGCACCAAACCGGTGGGACGCGGTACCGGCATGGGGCTGTCGGTGGTACACGGCATCATGCATGAAATGGGCGGCCACATCAGTGTCAACAGTCAGAGTGGTGAGGGGGCGAATATCAGCCTCTTCTTCCCGATCAACAAAAAAGAAGCTAAAGAGAGCATAACCATGGAACAACATGAACAGATGACCGGCAATACCGCTACGGCTCGCAAGATCCTGCTGGTCGACGACGAGGTATCGATCACCGGCTACCTGGGTGAGCTGCTGGAGATGAATGACTATGAGGTCACCACCAGCAACGACTCACAGCAGGCGCTAAGCCTGTTTCTGGCTGACCCCAGCGCCTTTGATCTGGTGATTACCGATATGACCCTGCCCGGCCTCACCGGGGTAGAACTGGCCACCGCCATGATGCAACTGCGCCCGGAGCTACCGGTAGTCCTCTGCTCGGGCTATATCGACGAAGAGACCAAACAGGCACTCACGGAGAGCGGGATCCGTGAGTCATTTAACAAACCGGTCGACTCACGCGCACTGCTCGAAAGCGTGGGCAAACTGCTACAGGCTGCCTGAGCAGACTGACACAACCAACAGGCTTATCGGCGATGCCAGGGACAAGCATACTTATCGTTGATGATGACAAGGCACAACAGTTACGTCTGGCAACTCTGCTGCGACAGGACGGCTATCGGGTGCAACTTGCCAGCAGTGGCGAGGAGGCACTGGCAAACGCACTAGCCACACCACCCGATCTATTGCTCAGTGATGTGATGATGTCCGGCATGGACGGCTACGAGCTGGCGATGAGTTTCAAGGGAGACCCAAAACTCCGCCATATACCCATAGCGCTGCACTCCAGCGTGTTTACCGATGCCAGGGATCGCCTGCTCGCAGAAGCCATTGGCGTTACCGCCTTTTTCGACAAGTCGATTAGCGTCGGTACACTACTGCAACAGTTAAAAGAGTTAGCTCACGGCAACCACACTGCGGCGGGCAACGACAGCTTCGATGAAACCAAATTTCTGCGCATGCGTGCCCGGGTGCTCAGTGACAAGGTGGGGCTAAAGCATAACCAGCTGGAGAGTGAGCGCTACCGCGCCGATACCTCCGCACAACAGCTACAGACGATCACCGATGCCATGCCCGATCTCATTTCCGAGGTCGGCACCGACTACCGCTACCGCTACGTCAACAAGGCCTATGAGCAGTGGCATGGCAAACCCTGGCAGGAGATTGTCGGCCACCACATTGAGGAGCTCATGGGAAAAGAAGCCATCAGCAAAGTCAGCTCCAAACTGGAGCGGGCCATGCGTGGTGAAAACGTTGATTTCGAAGAGCGTTTCTACTTTTCCAAAAAGGGCGTCCGCGATATGTGGATACGCTACCTCCCTAACTCTGACAAAGCAGGAAACATTACCTGCATTCACATCATTGCCAGCGATATCACCGAGCGCAAGGCCGCCGAGTCGCAGCTGCAAAAGGCCAATCACTGTTACATGGTGATGCTGCAGATCAACAAACTGATTTCCCACGCCGATAGCGAACAGCAACTACTGGATGGGGCCTGCGAGATCATCAGACAGGGTGGCGACTTTCCCCTCACCTGGATTGGCTTTGTCGAACACGATACGGCACAGCGGGTGGTACCGGTAGCACAGGCCGGTTTTGAGCAGGGTGATCTGGATCATCTGCACATCAGCTGGGGCGATAACGAATTCGGGCACGGACCTACCGGCAGGGCCATACGCAGCGGCACAGCGCAGCGGGCAGAAGACATTCACCATAATCCCGACTATGCAGCATGGCGCAAAGAGGCACTACAGCACGATTATGCCTCCTTCACCGCACTGCCGATTAGCATTGATGGCGAGGTGGTTGCTGCCCTCAACATCTACGCCCGGGAGCCTTTTGCCTTTGCCGGCGGTGATATGGAGATGCTGGAAAAACTCGCCGGCGATATCGGCCACGGCATCCACACACTGCGCCTGAAACAGGAGCGCCAGCAGATTGAAGACTCCCTGCTTAAGGCCAACCGCGCCTACCGCACACTGGTACAGCTAAAGAAGTCACTGGCCCGTCACCACCATGAGGCGGGGCTGCTCAATGAGGTATGCCAGCTGTTGATCGACAGCGGCTCATACCGCCTCGCCTGGATCGGCCTTGCCGAACAGGAAAGCGGCAAGGTCATACAATCCGTCGCCTCCGCAGGCGCTGCAACCAACTACCTGGAGAATATGTCCTTTAGCTGGGGAGATAACCCGCTGGACGAGGGACCCAGCGGTCGCTCCATTCGCCACAATAAAACGGTAATCATCAATGACGTTGAGAGCGACGCCGGATTTACCCCATGGCGTGAAGCGGCCATCCGTAATGGCTACCGCTCACTCATTGCCCTTCCCCTGCGACAGAACGATAAGGCCTGTGGTTGCCTCACCCTCTATGCCGATGTCAGCAATGCCTTTTACCCCGAAGAGGTCGAACTGCTGGAAGAGCTTGCCGAAGAATTATCCCTCGGCATCACCGCGCTGCGTCAGCAGGACCGACACCAGAAAACCGTAGGTGAACTGGCCTATCAGCGCAAACTGTTCGAGGCGGTATTCCGGCATATACCCGATACCATGGTGATCACGGATACTGAGCACCGCATCATCCTCTGCAACTCGGCCCTGATTCGCGACTTTGGCTACTTCCCCGAGGATCTATTCGGACACAGCCCGGCACGACTCTATGCCGATGAGGCGGAGTTCCAGCGTCAGCAGCAACTGCGCTTTCACCACACCGCCTCGGACATACACACCCCCTACAACATCGAATACCGCCGCAAGGACGGCACCAGCTTCAACGGCGAGACACTCGGTGCCGTGTTTCGCGACAAGGAAAAAAATCTGCTCGGCTATATCACCATTGTGCGGGATATCACCGAGCGCCAGGTCATGGAGGGGGAACGCGCCCAGCTTGAAATGCAGTTGCAGCAGGCGCAGAAAATGGAGATGGTGGGCCAGCTCACCGGCGGTATCGCCCATGACTTCAATAATATTCTCGCCTCGATGCTGGGCTATACCGAGCTGGCCGAGATCCTGGCTGCTCATGACGGGGAGCAGGATAAAGCAAAAATGGCGCGCTACCTCCACGAGATCCACGGTGCTGGAGAGCGTGCCCGTGACATCATCGCCCAGCTACTGGCATTCAGCCGGACCGGAGAGAGTGAACAGCAGCTTATCGAGTTGGCACCGTTAATCGAAGAGACCGCATCGCTACTCAAACCCACCCTCTCATCCAGTATCGAGTTGACACTCAAACTGGATGCGGGACGCGTTCAGATAGAAGCCGACCCCAACCAGTTACACCAGGTGGTAATGAACCTCTGTATCAACGCCCGCGACGCGATGGAGGGGCGTGGCCGGATTGCACTGCAGCTCACGCAGCGCCATCACCAGGGGTTATGCAGCGCCTGCGGGGAGAAATTTCAGGGTGACTACCTGCAGCTGTCCATTAGCGACAATGGCAGCGGCATCCCGGAGGAGGTGGTAACTCGCATGTTCGACCCCTTCTTCACCACCAAGGAGGTCGGCAAGGGCAGCGGCATGGGACTGTCGATGGTACACGGTATTATTCATGAGCATCGCGGCCATATTCAGGTCACCACCTCCGGTGAAGGCACCACCTTCGATATCTTCCTGCCCATCTCCAGTGCGGGGGAGCCGACGACCACTGGCAAGTCGGCTGATGGCCATGATACCGCGCCGCACATCGTACTCATTGATGATGAGCCGTTAATGGTCGAATTTCTGCAGCAGCTACTGCAGTTCAACGGCTATCAGGTTACAGGATACAGTGAGCCGGAAGAGGCACTGGCGGCTCTGCTACGCCAGCACCTCCCCTGCGATTTGGTGATTACCGACCAAATGATGCCGGGCATCAATGGTATCGAGCTGGCCAGACAGCTCAGGCAACAGCGGCCCGAACTGCCGCTTGTTCTGTGCAGCGCTAATCTGGGCGAACTCGACGAGGAAGCGGCTCAGCACCATGGCTTCAACGGCTTATTGGCAAAGCCGATAGAGAGCGTACGATTAATATCACTGGTTCAAAAGCTGCTCTACAACACGCCCAAGCCCCCCGGTTAATCGAAACTCGACATCGATACCGGCAAAAAACAGCCTTAATTAACCTCCGTTTAGTAATAACAGGCAAACAGACAATTAATATCGATTATTTCGATTCAAAAGAATATAGTCAATAATTACAAGCGCTTATATTAAATGCATCAGGTATGGCAGCCTGTATCGTCCTTAAAACAGCTCCATTAAAAGAGAATTTGTTTAGTATTGCCACTTGAAATACGCTGTAACCGATACTATCGTTTCAAGCGATGATTGCGGTATAGTGCGAGCAACTGAATACAAGGTAACTGATGTGAATAGCAAGACGAAAACCAAGAAGCACTACATGACACCGAATGAAGTGGCGGAGCTGTTGATGGTCTCGCCCGTCACCGTGCGACAGTGGGCCCAGAAAGGCAAACTGGAGGCAATGACCACTCCGGGAGGTCACCGTCGCTTTTCATTTGAGGCTATTGAAAAGTTCGCTGCAGAGAACAATATCACCCTCAACCCCAAAGAAAAGACGGGCACACGCATTCTCATTGTCGATGACGATACTAGCCTGGCGGATTTTCTCAAGGAGCTACTCACACAGCGCAACAGCTCACTGCAGGTTGAAATGGTTCATGACGGCTTTAGCGCCGGGCGCATGATGGAGAGCTTCTCACCTGATATTGTTCTACTAGACTTAATGATGCCGCAAATGGACGGTTTTGAGGTATGTCACATGATCAAACAGGGCAAATACCAGAATGTGCGAGTCATCGCCATGAGCGGATTTTGTAATCAGGAGAATCTGGAGCGCATCCTCAGTGAAGGGGCTGAATGCTGCCTCAAAAAGCCCTTTAGCACCACGGTACTACTGACAGCCCTTGGTCTGGAAGATCAGCCCATCGCCAGATAATCAGCTAGTTACACGGCTTAACAGGCTCAAGACCCGCTGGCTTAATAACAGACAGGAAGCAAGATGAGTGAGACTCCCCTAAGTTATCGCAGCAAATTGACAGCGTATTTGCGTGAATATCGCTTTGCCATCGCGGTTATTGCGGTTCTGGTGCTGCTGAGTGTTGTTCTCGGGCAGTTCTTCACCAGCACCTGGCTCTCCCCGGTCCTGCTCATGCTAATGGGGTTGAGCTGGTTATTCAGTGCCGGCGGAGCCACACAACAGAACATCACCGATGAACAGTTCGAACGGCGCCTTAGCGGGGGAGAGATAAGGGACTACATAGCCATTGGCGAGAAGTCGCAGCACGCGCTTAACGAACAGTTCGAACTCATGCAGAGTGAGCTGGCTCAACTCAGCAACCTGCTGCGCACCGCTATCGTCGGCCTGCTCGAGGGCTTTAAAGGAATGGAATTCCAGACCCGGGAGCAGGAGAACCTGGTACATTCCATGGCAGATCGTATCATGTCGCACAGCCAGGAAGACACGCATAAAAGCGTTACCGAAGAGGCACTGGAGCTGGTCGATAACTTTGTCGAGAACATCACCGCCATGAGTACTGGCAGCCGGGATTTGGTCTCAGCCCTTAATAACATGGGCAGTCACATCGATGGTATCGGCAAGCTGCTCGGCGAGATCGACAGCATCAGTGCCCAAACCAACCTGCTCGCCCTCAAC
>JBFFJV010000075.1:0-10217 GCA_041555695.1 Thiohalomonadaceae bacterium
ATGGGGGACTGCGCGATGATCGTCTTCGGCGTACCCGAAGAGTATGAAGAGCATCCGTTTAACTCTGTCGCCTGCAGCTGGATGATCATGCAACTGGTCGATGTCATCAACCGCCAGCGCATCCGCAATGAGCAACCCACCGTGGAGTTTCGTATTGGCGTCAACAGCGGCACCATGCTGGCCGGTAATATGGGCTCGGCAGAGCGCATGGAATACACCGTGGTAGGCGACGCGGTTAACCTCGCCTCCCGCCTGTCCCATGCCGGTGAGCCCGGCCAGGTCATTATCACCGAGGAGATGCTGGGTAACCCGAACCTTAACAAACGTATTACGACCCGCGATCACGGTACCATCAAACTGCGCGGAAAAAAGGAGCCTGTCTCCCTCTTTACCGTCAAGGAGATCGACGACAGCTTCCGCGAGGAAATGATGCAGGAAATCCGAAAGATACTCATCCGCTCCACCACGGCGGCCGCATGAAAATAACATCTGTACTCCTCATCGGCCTGTCCGCCGTTGTCCACAGCGGCTGTGTAGTAGTCAGCAGTTACGCCAAACTCGAGCCACAGCTGGTGCAGTGGGAGAATGATCGCGAATTTGGTCGTGCTCTGGATGCTCTGGGGCAGATCGACCCCAAGGATCCCGATTACAGCAAAGCCTCAAAGGTTCGCAAGCAGCTGGAGAGACAGGCGACAGAGTATGAACAACAGGTGCGTAAGGAGACCGCCCAGAAACAGAAAAAAGGTGACTGGGCAGCCGTACTCGACCAGTATGACGAGGCGCTGGCGAAACATCCTAAGAGTGTCGTGATTAAGGACGGACTGGCCAAACTCCACCTGCAACAGAGGGAAACCCTCGACCAACTGGAGCAGAAACGCCTGATCCAGCATGGCGAGTGGCTACGCGATGTGCTCCCCGTCTACCACGAGATTGCGAATGTCGATCCACGTAATAGCGAGGCTCAAAACCGCCTCAAACGCATTATTGGCGAAGCTAAGGCGATCTCTCAGGAGCTTGCACTGTTAGGTAACAAGGCCCTGGCGGACAACGATCTCAATACTGCCGAGGCCACCCTGCCGCTGGCTTTCAAACTGAACAATGACCCGGTTATCGAAGAGAGTTTAAAGGCGCTGCGCGCCAAGCAAAAACAGCGATCGACGCAACTGCAACAGACTCGCCGTAAGAAAGAGCAACGTGCTCGCGAAAAACAAAAGAAAAAAGAGGACACCATCAGCACTCTGGTGAAGCGTTTCGACAGCGCCTTTGCCAAACAGGATTATCACTCTGCTCGCAACCACCTGACCGAGCTGAAAAAGGTTGACCGCCGATACGGCAAACTGCCGGCAATGAATCTGTCTCTGCAGAAGGCCATCGACAACAAGGTGGCACGCCTCTTCGATGCCGGAGTCAGCGCTTACAGTCGCGGCCTGTTCGAACAGGCAGCTCAGGAGTGGCGCAACGCGCTCAAGCTCGAGCCTAACCATCAACAAGCAAAAGAAAATCTGGAGCGAGCAGAGAAGGTAATAAAGAATTTAGAAAGGCTGAAAGAGAAACAGGGAGGCTAAGCACCCGTTTCTCTTCCGCTGCTATTTTTCTTCAGCGGCGATACTATCTACCCGCTGATAACCACGAGGCAACTTGTTTCCACGTCGCCCACGTTCTCCCATGTAGTGCTCCAGATCGGAGAACTTGAGAGTCATATGGCGTTTACCCGCGTAGAGCGTCAACGAGCCGCCCACGGATACCACCGCCACACCCACCACAAACTCTTCACGTGTCATCAATTTAGCAGCGTTAATGCCGATGATCTTGTTGCCCTTACCACGAGCCATCTGTGGTAGTTCCTTAAGCGGGAAGACCAGCAGCCGCCCCTCATTACTCACCGCGACAATCAGATCTTTGTCGTAATCAGCCACCTTCTGCGGCACCAGAACCTTTGCGCCACTCGGCAGCTTAAGTACCGCCTTACCCGCCTTGTTACGCCCCTCCATCTCACCAAGAGTGGTAACGAAACCGTAACCGGCATCAGAGGCCATCAGATAAAGATCACTCCCGGCCCCCATCATTACCGCCTCAAAGCTAGCCCCGGCGATAGGGTTGACCCGGCCGCTAAGCGGCTCCCCCTGCCCTCTGGCCGAGGGCAGGGTATGGCTCTGTACCGAATAGGCGCGACCGGTCGAATCCAGTATGGTCGCCATCTGATTCGATTTGCCCCGAGCGGCAGCCTTAAAGCTGTCACCCGCCTTATAACTCATCCCGGCGGGGTCAAGTTCATGGCCCTTACCGGCACGAATCCATCCCTTCTCGGAGAGTACTACGGTGATGGGGTCCGCACTGATCAGCGCAGTCTCATTAAGCGCCTGGGCCGCCTCACGTGCCACGATAGGGGAGCGGCGATCATCACCATACTCTTCGGCGTCGGCCAGCAGTTCATTCTTTACCAGTGTCTTAAGACGGCGCTCTGAACCCAGCGTCTTCTCCAGCTGCGTCTTCTCTTTTGCCAGCTCTTCCTGCTCGGCACGGATCTTCATCTCCTCCAGGCGCGCCAACTGGCGCAGCTTGGTATCAAGGATGTAGTCGGCCTGTACTTCGGTAAGCGCAAAGCGGGCCATTAACACCGGCTTCGGCTCATCCTCAGTACGGACGATATGGATCACCTCATCAATATTGAGGAAGGCGATCAGCAGGCCGTCCAACAGGTGCAGTCGCTTGTTGACCTTCTCCAGGCGATACTCCAGGCGACGACGCACCGTATCGGTACGATACTGTAACCACTCGCCAAGCATCTGCTTCAGGTTCTTCACCTGCGGGCGACCATCCAGGCCGATCACATTCATATTGACCCGGTAGCTGCGCTCCAGATCGGTGGTGGCGAAGAGGTGATTCATCAGCTGTTCGACATCGATACGGTTAGAGCGCGGCACAATCACCAGGCGGGTCGGGTTCTCATGATCCGACTCATCGCGCAGGTCTTCGACCATCGGCAGCTTCTTCGCCTGCATCTGGGCGGCGATCTGCTCCAGCACCTTATTGCCGGAGGCCTGGTGCGGCAGGGCGGTGACGACGATATCGCCATCATCCTTCTCCCATCGGGCCCGCATACGCACCGAACCATGGCCGGTTTCATATATTTTTAACAGATCGGCTCGTGGGGTAATGATCTCCGCATCGGTCGGGTAGTCGGGGCCTTTTACGTGTTCACACAGCTCATCGATGGTAGTGCGCGAGTTTTCCAGCAGACGAACCGCCGCTGAGGCAACCTCACGCAGGTTGTGCGGGGGAATATCGGTGGCCATACCGACAGCGATACCGGTGGTACCGTTGAGTAGAACATGAGGCACGCGAGCCGGTAACACCGAGGGCTCGTCCAGGGTACCGTCGAAGTTGGGTACCCAGTCGACGGTCCCCTGCCCTACCTCAGCTAACAGCAGGTTTGAGAAGGCGGTGAGGCGCGACTCAGTATATCGCATCGCGGCGAAGGATTTCGGGTCATCAGGGGCCCCCCAGTTACCCTGGCCGTCCACCAGCGGGTAGCGATAGCTGAACGGCTGGGCCATCAACACCATCGCCTCATAGCAGGCCGAATCGCCATGGGGATGAAATTTACCCAGCACGTCACCGACAGTACGTGCCGACTTTTTATACTTGGTGCCCGCCTTGAGCCCCAGCTCGCTCATCGCATAGATGATGCGCCGCTGTACCGGCTTCATACCGTCACCGATATGCGGCAGCGCCCGATCCATGATGACGTACATGGAGTAGTCGAGATAGGCTTTTTCGGTAAAGGTCTTCAGGGGGAGCTGCTCCACCCCTTCGTAATTTATTTCTGTAGATTCACTCATCGATAATAAACTTCAGGTCACGGTTTTCTTATTTTATTTGCTCAGGGTCTACCAGGAGGGAGACATTGTAGACTTAGCGCTCCCCCCACTCCGAATTGCCTAACAGCTGGCTAATGGCATTGCCGTCAACAGGTGCACTGATGTGGTGTCCCTGTGCCAGGTCACAGCCCCATATTGACAGTTTTTTCAGGATATCGCCCTCGGCAACACCTTCAGCAATCACGCTCATGCCCAGATTGTGGGCAAGGCCGATAGTAGCACGAACGATAACCGCATCATTGTCGTTTTCCAACATTCCCATGACAAAAGATTGATCAATCTTGATCTCCGAGACCGGCAGGCGGCGCAGGTAGGCCAGGGACGAGTAGCCGGTGCCGAAATCATCGATAGAGATGCGTATCCCCAGGCTGGATAGATGGCTGAGCAGCTGCAGTGCATACTCCTGATCCTCCATCAACGAGCTCTCGGTAATTTCCACCACCAGCCTATTCGCCGCCAGGTGTTGCTCCTTCAGCATCGCCTCAAGCCTCTCAGGAAAGGCGCTGTCCAGCAGTACGCTCACCGGCACATTCACCGCCACATCGATTGAAAAGCCACGTGCCTGCCACCTGGCACACTGCCTGAGCGCCTCCCCCATGACCCAGTAGGTGAGAGGACGAATCAAGCCGGTACGCTCAGCCAGGGAGATAAATTCATCCGGAGGTAACATGCCATACTCCGGATGCTGCCAGCGCACCAGTGACTCCACGGCAACGATACGGTGGCCGGAAATTTCAACCTTGGGCTGATAGTGGAGAAGCAGACCACCACCCTCGATAGCCTCACGCAGCTCACCCAGCAGAGTGAGGCGTCGTGTGCTGCGCTGATCCTGCTCCGGTGAGTAGACCTCCATGGAAAAACCTTTGGTCTGCTTGGCCAGATAGAGGGCCACCTCGGCCTTCTGTTGCAGAGAATCCACGTCACTGCCGTGCTCAGGGAAGAAGACGATGCCTATACTCATCAACATATTCAGATTAATGCCGCCGAGAATGAACTGTCGCTCCACGGCCTGACACAGCTTCTCGGCCACCTGTACAGCATCGTCCTTACTCTTTATCTCGGAGAGTAGTACCGCGAACTCATCGGCACTAAGCCGGGCCACCGTATCCGTCTCTCGCACCGTGGCACGCAGTCGCGAAGCCATCTGTTTAAGCAACATATCGCCGCTGAAGTGGCCCAAAGTGTTATTGACCTCCTTGAACTCGTCCAGATCCACGACCAGGATTGCCAGAATCTCCTGATTACGTTTGGCGTTATTGATCGCCTGCTCAACACGGTCATGAAACAACATACGGTTGGGCAGGTCGGTAAGCCGGTCATAGGTACTGCCATGCAGTACCTGCACCTCCAGGGCTTCGGTCTGACTGCGCAGCTTGCTGGTCTGATCCACCACCAGTGCCCCGGCCTCAAAGGCCAGCAGGGAGCCTATGTACTGGCCCCACAGGCCAAAGATCACAGGCATCAGGTCAAGTACCCACAGGGCATAATTACTCTGCTGTGCCGCACCAATCGTCTGGATAGTGATTTCACCAGCAGACATGTAGGCAACAAACAGGGTCGAGGCGATTACCGTCAGCATCGCAAGGAGAATGCCCCAGTTAGCCTGCTGGGTTACCGTCGACCGAAGTGCCTTGCTGAACTCAGTGAAAATATGGATTGTGCTAGCCATAGAAAAAAAGGGGTCCTGAATTGTATATTTTATCCTCTTCCCCATTGAGCATAGTCTCCCAACCACCAACGACCACCTTATTTAGAGATGAGCCGTTCGCAGTTTGGGATTAGGGGAGAGACTCCCCCCCACAGGAATAACTAGCACTACAGATGCATCCCGGCCCCCTACGGTGAACGCTGGCGCCCGATAAATTGTGCCTACTTCGACCGCGTTTCAGCCTGTCGCAGCAGGATCTCAGCCAAACCCTCTGCCGCCCCCAGATAGGGAGCGATGCGAACCGTAGCGCCGGTAGTGTTGTGAACCTTCGCCACTTCCGCTGGAATATCCTCCACCACGTGGCGCCCGGCACTGAGGAAATAGGGCAACACCACAATATCCTCCATGCCGTTATCAATGCAGCACTGCACCCCATCAGGGATCAGCGGCACGGCCAACTCAAGAAAGGCGGCATGTACCATCTGGTATCGCTCCCCCGCCTGTTCGGCCAGCTGTGCGGCGACACGGCGTACCTCTTCGTTCGAGCTTTCACGGCGTGAGCCATGAGCAACCAGCACCAGTGCACGTCGTTTATCGGCCATCGCTGAGCCCCTTTTTCAGATACTGAATAATGTCGCCCGACTCGTAGAGCCAGCGTACCTCGCCACCCTGCTCAATACGCAGACAGGGCACCTGCATCTTACCGCCTTCACTCACCAGTTCACGCTGTGCCGCAGGGCTAAGTAGCAGGTTTTTCATCGGCAAGCTAAGCCCCATGCGCCAAGCTGCAAAACGCACCCGCCAGCAGAACAGACAGGTGGGTAGCTGATAGAGGGAGAGCCCCTCAAGGCCTTGAGACGACGATGACACCGCTAAACCTCGGCCAGGTCGCCCTTGGACTCCAGCCACGCCTTGCGGTCGGGGGAGCGCTTCTTCGCCAGCAGCATATCCATCAACTGGTTGGTGTCGTCGCCCGCCTCGATGGTGAGTTGCACCAGGCGGCGGGTATCGGGGGCCAGCGTGGTCTCACGCAGCTGTTTGGGGTTCATCTCTCCGAGGCCCTTAAAGCGGGTGACCTGTACCTTACCGCGCATCTTCTCCGCCTCGATACGGGCGAGAATACCCTGCTGCTCGGCATCATCAAGGGCGTAAAAGGTCTCCTTGCCGACATCGATACGGTAGAGCGGAGGCATCGCCATGTAGACGTGACCGGCAGCGACCAGCGGACGGAAGTGACGTACAAACAGGGCACACAACAGGGTGGCAATGTGCAAGCCGTCCGAGTCGGCATCAGCAAGGATGCAGACCTTACCGTAGCGCAGCCCCTCTAACTTGTCTGAGCTGGGGTCAACACCAATCGCCACGGCGATATCATGCACCTCCTGCGAGGCGAGTACCTGCTGCGAGTCCACCTCCCAGGTGTTGAGGATCTTGCCACGCAGCGGCATGATCGCCTGAAACTCCTTATCACGTGCCTGCTTGGCCGAGCCCCCCGCCGAGTCCCCCTCTACCAGAAACAGCTCGCCGCGCATCGGTTCACTGGATGAGCAGTCGGCCAGCTTGCCAGGCAGTGCAGGCCCCTGGGTGATCTTCTTACGCGCCACCTTCTTACCGGCTCGCAGACGCGACTGCGCGTTATTGATCGCCAGTTCAGCGATTAGCTCACCCAGGTCGTGGTGCTGATTGAGCCAGAGGGAGAAGGCGTCCTTCACCACACCGGAGACAAACGGTGCACACTCACGCGAGGAGAGGCGCTCCTTGGTCTGACCGGAGAACTGCGGGTCCTCCAGTTTCACAGAGAGGATATAGCTGACCTTATCCCAGACATCATCCGGCGCCAGCTTGACCCCACGCGGTAGCAGGTTACGGAATTCACAGAACTCACGCACCGCCTCGGTAAGACCGGTGCGCAGGCCATTGACATGGGTTCCACCCTGGGCGGTCGGTACCAGATTAACGTAACTCTCCCCTACCCCTTCACCGCCTTCGGGCAGCCATACCAGCGCCCAGTCGGCGGCCTCAGTGGTGGCGGCAAAGCTGCCGACAAAGGGCTCCTGTGGCAGTCGCTCGGAGCCGGTCAGCTCGCTTAGCAGATAATCGGTGAGGCCATCTTCATAGAACCACTCATCACTCTCACCACTTGCCTCATCCTTAAAGCGGATCTTCAAGCCGGGACAGAGTACCGCCTTGGCGCGCAGTACATGTTTAAGACGGGGTACGGAAAATTTATGCGAGTCGAAGAACTGCGGATCGGGCCATAGCCTTACCGTAGTACCGGTATTACGCTTGCCGACGGTACCGATCTCCTGCAAATCAGAGACCTTCTTGCCGTTCTCAAAGGCAATGTTGTACTCCTTACCATCACGCCGCACCCACACATCCAGTCGTTTGGTGAGGGCGTTAACCACGGAGATCCCCACTCCGTGCAGACCGCCGGAGAACTGGTAGTTTTTATTGGAGAACTTACCACCGGCGTGCAGTTTGGTAAGGATCACCTCAACTCCGGGAAGCCCCTCTTTGGGGTGGATATCGACCGGCATGCCACGACCATCATCCGTCACCTGCAACGACTGATCCTTGTAGAGCACTACATCGATACTGGTGGCGTGACCGGCTATCGCCTCGTCCACCGAGTTGTCGATCACCTCCTGTGCCAGGTGGTTGGGCCGCTCGGTCTGGGTATACATGCCAGGGCGCTTACGCACCGGCTCCAGTCCGCTGAGAACTTCAATCGAATCTGCTGTGTAGTCGTTTGCCATCTGCTTTTATTATCTGAAATCCGTCTGTGCCGCAACGCATCGGCGCGAAAAAAATTCGGGCCATCATAACGCAAAACGCCCCCGCTCTGGCAAGCGGGGGCGTTCAGGGCACAGCTTTGCCCTAAATGGTCATCAGGTCTTGAAGTGTCCCACCAGAGATTGCAGCTCTGCGGCCAGCCCCGCCAGCTGGTCGCTGGCCTGGCCAAGCTGCCCGGCCCCCTCAGTGGTCTGCTCTGCCACCTGGGCAATATTGCTGAGATTTTGATTAATTTCCTCAGCCACCTGCCCCTGCTGCTGTGCCGACTCGGACATATGGTGGTTCATCTCACGGATACTGGCGACCGTCTGAGTGATGGCATCCAGCGAAACCCCGGCCTTGGCCGCCTGCTCAACACTGTCCTGGGCCTGCTCTCTCCCCGCAGCCATCACCTGTACGGCATCCCGGGCACCCGCCTGCAGCTGCTCAATCATCCCCTGGATCTCCTGTGTGGAATCCTGGGTACGTGAGGCAAGATTGCGTACCTCATCAGCCACCACGGCAAACCCACGCCCCTGCTCCCCTGCGCGGGCCGCCTCAATGGCCGCATTCAATGCCAATAGGTTAGTCTGCTCAGCAATGCCGCGAATCACATCGAGTACGGTGCCGATATTTTCACTATCCGCCTCAAGCTTCTGAATCACCTCACCTGCCTGCTCCACCGCCCGGGCCAGGCCCTCAATGCTGGACATTGTCTGTGCCACCACCTGGCGTCCCTGTTGTGCTTCCGCATCCGCCTTTTCTGTCGCATCGGCGGCCATCCCAGCGTTATCGACCATGTTCTGCGAGGTAGCCACCATTTCATTCATCGCGGTAGCCACCTGCTCAGTCTCACTCTGCTGGCGGGCAACACCATCGCGTGTCTCATCGGTCACCTGCGACATCTGCTCGGCGGCACTGGCCAGCTGGCCCGTCGACTCGCTTACCGGACCGACGATATCGCGGATCTTGCTGACAAAACGGTTGAAGGCCGCACACAGCTGTCCCAGCTCATCCTTAGAATCAAGATGCAGGCTGCACCCCAGGTCACCGCCACCGCTGGCAATCTCATCCATTGCCGATACCGCATAGTTGAGCGGGGTGGTAATGGCACGGCTCAGCAACCAGGCCGCGCCGATACCGATAATAATCCCCAGCAGCGACATCACCGCGACAACACTTCGAGTGGAATCGGCACTATTGTTCATCGCACGACTCTGCGATTGAATATCGTCACGCAGCAGCAAAAGCAGTGCATCCAGATCTGACTGAATTGCCCCAAGCAGCGGCCCAAGCTCGGTACGGATTAAATAGGCATCGGTACGCCATTGCTCGCCACTGTGAATCTCCACCAGGCCAGGATAGGCACTGGAAAACGCCGCATAGGTCTCCTTTATCTGGCTCAGCGAATCCTCCTGATCCAGGGTCAGGATATCCTCATACTCTGCGATCTCGCCGATAATCCGCTCCATACTCTGGCGATAGTTGCTGATGCTCTCCAGCTCACTATCACTGCGGAACGCCAGGTAGGCGCGCATTGAGGTCATAATATTACTCCAGGCGTACCGTGCACCGGTGATCAGCACGAACAGCTCGCGCCGCTCATCACTCGCCTCCTCATCCTGCTCTGCCAGAACCATCTGTGCCAGCAACTGCAACATGGCCTGACCGCGGGGATTGATGTTCTGGGCGGCGTAACCAAAGGCGGGCTGGTTAGCGATATTGTCTTGTGCCAGGTTAAGCATCTTCTCACGGTAGGACTTGAACTGTACCAGCCGTTGCTGCAACGAATCGAGCAGAGGGACGACCTGCTCATTTGCTTCACTGATGGAGCTTGCCTGCAGAGCTTGCAGTAACTGTTCGGCCTGCTGCAGGCTCTGCTCATAAGCCTGCTTATGCTCTTCCTCTTTTGA
>JBFFJV010000076.1:0-10078 GCA_041555695.1 Thiohalomonadaceae bacterium
CTGACTATTCTGGCCAAGCCGCTGTTCTGGCTGCTTAAGTTGATTCATGGCGTAGTAAATAACTGGGGTTGGGCCATTATACTCCTTACCGTATTAATTAAAGCGGTCTTCTACAAACTCTCCGAAACCAGCTACAAGTCGATGGCGCAGATGCGTAAGCTGCAACCAAAGTTAAAGCAGCTGAAAGAGAATTACGGTGATGACAAACAGAAGATGAACGAAGGGATGATGCGCATGTACCGCGAGGAGAAGATTAACCCTCTCGGCGGTTGTCTTCCCATTCTGGTGCAAATCCCGGTATTTATCGCCCTTTACTGGATGCTGCTTGAGAGCGTGGAGATTCGCCAGCAACCCTTTATGCTCTGGATCACCGACCTCACCGCACAGGATCCTTACTACATTCTGCCAGTACTGATGGGTGCCACCATGTTGATTCAGCACAAGCTGAATCCGACTCCGCTGGATCCGATTCAGGCACGGGTAATGATGATCCTGCCGATCGCCTTTACCTTCTTCTTCCTGTTCTTCCCGGCCGGTCTGGTGCTGTACTGGGTAGTTAACAATACCCTCTCCATTGCTCAGCAGTATTACATCACCCGGGTGGTGATAGGGACAAAGTAGAAACGAAGGCTGTAATATGAAAGGCGTAATGTGTTAAACATTACGCCTTTTTTATTGGCAGTAAATAGTGGTAGTAGGCAAAACAGTCATGGCACAAAGTAAAGACACTATTGCAGCACAGGCCACGCCCAGTGGTAGGGGGGGCGTCGGTATCGTGCGTGTCTCAGGAAACATGGTCCGTGAATGTGCTGAAAAAATACTCGGTCATTGCCCAAGACCACGCTATGCAGAATACCTGCCATTTCGTGACCTTGAGTCTGAAGTGATCGATGAGGGAATCGCCCTCTATTTCCCAGGTCCGAACTCTTTTACCGGTGAAGATGTACTGGAGCTACAGGCGCATGGTGGGCCGGTGGTGATCGACCGTATTCTAGCGACAGTGCAAAAGCAGGGGATCCGATTAGCACGTCCCGGTGAGTTTTCCGAGCGTGCCTTCCTTAATGGCAAGCTTGACCTGGCACAGGCCGAAGCGATTGCCGACCTTATCGATGCCGGCAGCGAACAGGCAGCCCGCTGTGCCCTGCGATCCCTGCAAGGTGAATTCTCGCGGCGTATCCATGAGCTGGTAGAGGGATTAACCGAACTGCGGATCTATGTCGAATCGGCTATCGATTTCCCCGAAGAAGAGATAGATTTCCTTGCAGATGGACAGGTGCAGTTACGGCTGGATAGCATTCAGCAGGCTCTCACAGCAGTGGAAAAATCGGCACAGCAGGGCAGCTTGTTGAAAGAGGGGATGACCGTGGTGCTGGCAGGTCAACCTAATGCCGGGAAGTCGAGCCTGCTTAATGCGCTTGCCGGGCAGGAGACCGCTATCGTCACCGATATTGCCGGCACTACCCGAGACATCCTGCGGGAGCAGATACACCTCGATGGGATGCCGTTGCATATTATCGATACAGCCGGTTTAAGGGAGAGTGATGATGCGGTGGAAAAAGAGGGAATCCGACGTGCCTGGAGTGCCATTGAACAGGCAGATCGCGTATTGCTGCTGGTCGATGATGCTACGGGTGTGACTGCGGTCGATCAGCAGATCATGAAAAAACTACCGAACCAGTTAACGATCACGGTGATCCGTAACAAAAGTGATCTGTCCGGTGGGACAATAGGTATAGAAAATAACGAAATTCGACTTAGTGCCAAGAGTGGTGAAGGTGTCGACCAATTACGTGACTACCTGAAACAGAGTATGGGTTATGAGGGTGAAGGAGAGGGTAGCTTTATGGCACGCCGCCGTCACCTCGACGCAATTTCCCGCGCCGATGAAAACCTGAAACGAGGCCAACTACTGTTGGCCCAGGGATCAGGTGAACTGCTGGCCGAAGAGTTGCGACTGGCACAGCAGTCTCTTGGAGAGATCACCGGTGAGGTATCGTCAGATGACCTGCTGGGGAAAATATTTACCTCTTTCTGTATTGGAAAATAAAAGCACGAGCATTGCAATCAGTGCTTGAGAGGCACTGTACCATCTAAAAGTCAGAGATCAGTAAGAAGCATAGAAAAGCTCCACTTACTGGATTTGCGTATGATCAAAATAAAAATGAATATTCACGACTCGTTGACATGATTTCTGTCATGTTTCTAACACGTGGGGTGGTGGCTCAAGCGGACTGTTCTATAGTTTAAAGGTTGGCTCGGTGTCTCTATTTACTGCTTAAAATAACATGATGAATTACCGAATGTTATTAAAAACAGATAGTTGTCAAAAACATCGGAGCCTGTCTATATCTCTATATAAACAGAAGGGACTCTTACAGTAATAGTCAGGAGTTCTAGGGAAAGAGGATGTAAGATGTTGCCGCTATCCAGCTCTATTACTACCCCCACTCTCAGTGATGTTGAGTCGTCACTTAAAGAGCTTAATAATGCTATTATCGGTCATACTCGGTGGCTGACCGAATGGAATACGAGAATAATTTGCGGGATTCCTGTAGAAGAAAAATATACCTCTGAGGAGTCGCATAAAGAGTCGTTTTTTGGACGATGGTATTATGCGGAGCATGCTGACTTTATAAAGCTAAATCCTGAATTTTGTGCCATAGAAGAGCAGCACCGTATGGTACATAGTGAAATGAGGTCTTTGGTAAAAATGATAAATAGAGGTGAGGCAGTTACTCGCGCGGAGTACGAGTCATTTATTAAATCAGAGGCATCTTTATCAGAGTCCGTTATCAATATAAGAGATGATCTATTTAAACTACTACTATCATTTGACTATCTTACAGGCGCACTAAATAGGCAGGCATTCTTTCATATCCTTGACCAGGAGTACTCGCGAGTAACCCGGTTTGGTGAGCCTGGTTGTATCGTATTACTGGATATCGATAATTTTAAAAATATAAATGATAAGTTTGGACATGCAGCAGGAGATAAAGTGCTCATTGCAATAACCAGATTTATTATTGAAAACATGCGCCCTTATGATTCGGTATGCAGGTATGGGGGTGAAGAATTCCTGATGTGTATGCCAAAGACAACAGTAGAGATGGCACATAATATTGTAGAAAGAATACGAGAAAAATTGTCTCAGCAAGAGGTAGCTGTGACCGAAAAAGAAAGTATAAACGTTTCAGCATCTTTTGGCCTTACGGCAATGTCAGCACAGGAAAAATTAAAACAGACTATAGAACACGCTGATAAAGCACTATACAAGGCTAAAAAAGGTGGTCGTAATAAAGTTGTCGTTTGGAATAGCGGGGGCTTTACCTGTTAAAGACAAGCAACAGGAATAATGTTTATTTTAGTAGAGAACAAAGCATCATATTCACTTTAGCCGATCCACGGCCTGAGTCAGCCTCTTTAGCACTAGTGGAGTAGATGTTTTCTGGTATCGCATTTCATTATATATTTCTGTGATCGTAAGAATTGACTGACAGTGTAGCGGTAGCTCCTCACAGGCCCTGCGGGAAAAGTCTATCGGTCCTTCGTTGATTCCCCTTACGATCCCCATCCTGGCAAGCTTATTACAAAATCGCAGGTATTGGCGTTGCACCGGGTCCTGTTGCGGTGGACGTTTTAGCAGGACCATAGCACTAATTGTGCTAATCAACAGTAACATTGAGGCGACTAATATGGTGAGGAGGTTTTGCCAGCTCATATCATGAATACCGAGAGCCCTCAGCAGTCTGTTCTGCTGATCACGGTCGAAGCCAAGTACCCACTGATTCCAGCCGTGGTTGACGGCGTCCCACATCTGACGCACCTGAAGAAAGGTTCTGGTGAAGAGGTTAAACTGCTTGCTTTGGGCGACAGTTGCCAGCAGGTCGGTGGTAGCAAAGCGTTGTGTATCAACCGGCTCTTCCACACGATCGAGTGGAATATTCGTAGTGGGATCGATGCGTTTCCACCCCTTTTCATCTAGCCAGACTTCAGCCCAGGCGTGGGCGCTGGACTGACGTACAATTAAATAATTTCCGAGCTTGTTACTCTCTCCGCCCTGATAACCGGTGACCACGCGGGCCGGTACCCCGGCACCACGCATCAGGGTTACGAAGGAGGTGGCGTAGTGTTCACAAAATCCCCGTCGGCTGTTGAAGAGAAAATCATCAACCGGGTCTTTATCGAGTAGTGGTGGCTGGCGCGTGTAGTAAAAATCGTTGCTGCGATAGTAATCGAGTGCACGTGCAATGATCTGTTCAGCATCCAGACCCTCATTGGCCCAGCTCTGCGCCAGGGACACTGTTCTGCTATTTATGTTTTCGGGGAGTTGCAGTGCAGCCCACATCTCCCAGTCTTCAAAAGTGGTGGTGCGATAGTCGAGTGACGAACGCAGAGTGTAGCGCTGTTTGCTGGTGGCGGGTTTATCGGAGTGCATCTGAAAATCAGAGAGGATATAGGCTGCAGATTCCAGCCCAACGGGCATTGCCACTGGCAGATCAAGTGAAAAGATCCAACTGTATCCACTGGACTCCAGGGTGACAGTATACTCAACGGGATCAGATTGAGCTTCATAATTGGGCACTTGACGTGATACCGGCTGCCGAATGCGCTGCCATAAACGCCCGTCTGTATGCCAAAGCACCGGGCCGCGCCAATAGAGTTGGTCTGCGTCGGGTATGCTTTCGTTAAACTCAACACGAAACGTGACTTCCTGTGACTCGACCAGAGAGGAGATCGTACCCATGCGAATTTGATCGCTTAATCCGGTTTTACCCGAAGTCCCCTGTGGCATGCTCCACAGTGGCCCGGAGAGTCGTGGGAATAACAGGAACATCACGACCATTAAGGGAAAGGCCTGTAACAGCAGTCGACCGGAATAACGAAGATAGTAACGGATGTTATCGGAGCTGGATTTTGGATCGTTAAGTGCGATCAGTGCGGCGGTAAGAAGCAGGACTACCAGAAAAAGATAGCCACCGGTATAGAGCGACTGACTAAAGAGAAAGGCTCCGATAACAAGAAAATAGCCCAGATAGAGGGTCACCATGGCATCACGCAGGGTGCGCAATTCAAGGAGTTTCAGGCAAAGCATTACACTAAGTAGTGCCACCCCGGCATCGCGCCCGATCACTGTTTTGAATAGTGCGGCGACTGAGAAAAAAGCAATTAAGGTGATTACCCAGCGCAGAGAACGACGTGGTAGCGACCAGCCCTTAATTTCGTGCAGCAGTCGCCAGAGGAAGACGGCGGTGCAGGCCAGGGAGAGCAATATTGGCATGCGTAACAGGTGCGGCAGCAACACCATAAAAAGTGCCGCCAGTAGCCACAGTTTGCCGGTGAATGACGGCAGTAACTGTTTTTCGTAACTGCTCACCGGGCTATGCCCTGAGTGTGAGAGGGAAGGTTGAATAGCGCCAGAGCCTCCAGGCATTGGCGACGGTGCCCCTCTCCGCGTTGCGGTGTGAGCTCTCTACCGGGTAAAACCAGGCCGTAGGCCATGCCGCGTGAATCAGCCTCCAGCACCCAGCGTGTAAGTCGTGAGAGTTTTTCCTCGGTCGGAAGGTTGCCCAGTATCTCCCACTTCAGCCACAACTCTTCACTCACGCCACCGCCAAACTGTTTGGTCATCAGACCCTGTTCACGGGCCAGTGCCTTCCAGTGTACATGGCGTAATGAGTCACCGGGGTGGTAGGGGCGTAGCGAGGAAAAGTCGTCATCCCCTTTACCCTGATCACCATTGCTACCGCTTTGTATCAGTACCTCTGCGGGTAATTTTCGTTCGGCGGAAGGGGTTGGGTAGACCAGGGCGCGCATCTCTATATTGAGATAGGCCCAGGTATGAAATAGCCCGAGCGGGAAACGGCTGTAGACAGTAATTCGTCCCGGTTGCAGCCAGCCGCGATGAGTCGTGGGATGGTGCAGCGCCAGCCATTGACCGCCGTTTACCTCGAGATCCAGTGTTTGCGGCTGCTGCCCCGTGAACATCAGTTTTATTGCAGAGCGGTGGTGGCCATGCGGATTCTCAACACTGAGAGGAAAGGCGGCCTGTTCGCCGGCAAACACCGGTTGGATATGGCCAGTGTGAAAACGCAGGCCATTAAGATTTTGAAAGGTGTGCACCATCGATACTAAGGCCATTCCCGTGAGCAGGAAGGTAAAGATAAAGGCAAGCGAGTTCTGGTAGTTGATGGCCCCAATCAGCATTGCAAATAACAACACAGTGAAGACCACACCTGCACGACTGGGGAGGATGTAAACGCGGCGGCGCGTAAGGGTGACAGGACCGCTTTCGGTCGCATCGCGGTTTAAAAGACGGCGCCAGAAGTCACGCTGATGTGCAAATAAACCGCTACGTGCGAGTTTGAACATTTTAGGGAATGGCGACTTCGTTGAAGGGTTTCACTACTTGCTCCACGCTGGAGGCAAGCTGGTCCCCGGCCAGTTGTAGACGGTGGGCGGCCACATAGGGGAGTATTTGCTGCACATCCTCCGGCATAACATGGTTGCGCCCGTTGAGTAGCGCCCAGGCACGTGCGGCACCCAGCAGGGCCAGTCCGGCACGGGGCGAGAGGCCGTTGAGGTAGTAGGGTGACTGGCGAGAGAATTCCAGTAATGCCTGCACATAATCGATCAATGCATCAGAGGCGTGAACCTCCTTCACCTGTTGTTGCAGCTGTGCCAGTTTATCCGGGGAAATTACGGCTTCGAGTTCATGCAGCATTTCGCGCCGCTCACGCCCGGCCAGCAGGGCTCGTTCTGCGTTGCGCTCAGGGTAACCCAGCGAGATCACCATCAAAAAACGATCAAGCTGTGATTCCGGTAACGGAAAGGTGCCTAGCTGGTAGCTGGGGTTTTGTGTCGCAATGACAAAGAAGGGGTGGGGCAGGGGGTAGGTTTTTCCCTCGATAGTGACCTGTTCCTCTTCCATGGCCTCCAGCAGCGCACTTTGAGTCTTGGGTGTGGCGCGGTTAATCTCATCGGCCAGCACGACCTGTGAAAAGACGGGTCCGGGGTGGAAGGTGAAACCACCGCTTTCGCGCTCAAATACCGAGACACCAAGGATATCGGCAGGTAAAAGATCAGAGGTGAACTGGATACGACTGAACTCCAGTCCCAGCGTTCTGGCCAGTACACTGGAGAGTATGGTCTTACCTACGCCTGGTAGGTCCTCGATCAGCAGGTGACCGCGTGCCAGCAGGCAGGCCAGCGATAGTTTGATTTGATGTTCCTTGCCGAGAATGAACTCCCCGGCACGGTCGATTACAGCAGTAAGTTGCTTATCCATAACGTTTGAACGCTTTTCTCTTTGTGGAGTCTGTCAGTAATCATGGCAGAATATCATGGTATCTTCTTTGAAGCGGTTCACCCTGATGTGCATAGGAAAATGGAGGAGGAGAGAGGTGATGGCGAGTTGGCGTATGATAATTGGCTTACTTTTATTGGTGGTAAATGCCCCGCTTGCCTTGGCGGCAGAGAGTGATGGGCTACCGCCAGTTAAGAGTCGCGTGAATGACCACGCTGCCGTGCTGAGTAAGAGTCAGATGCATTTGATGTATCAGGTCTCGGCACAGCATCAGTTTGCCCAACATAACCATGTGGTGGTGGTAACGGCTGCCTCATCGGGGAGTGATTCGGTACAGGCCTATGCTGAACGTACCTGGCAGGCCTGGATGCCGAAGAAAAAATCGCGCAGTGTGTTACTGCTGCTGGTGAAAGAGCCACAGGGGGCCGCGATTATTGCCGGGGATGACTTAGGGAAGGCGTTAAATGAGACCACTATTAAAAAGATCATTGATGAAAAGATCGCCGGTAGCCTGCGAAAGGGCGACTACGATAGTGCTGCAATGGAGGGGCTGCAGGCGATCATCGGTGAGCTAGACCCGTGATGTTACTCCCCGGCCTCGAAGTTTAGCGATAGTGAGTTAATGCAGTAACGCTGCCCGGTGGGCTGAGGGCCATCGGGGAATACATGCCCCAGATGGGCATCGCAGCTGGCACAGGTCACCTCAACGCGAGTCATGCCGTGTGAGTGATCCTCAATCATATTGACCTTTCCCCCCCCGGCCACATCCCAGAAGCTGGGCCAGCCGGTGCCCGAGTCAAATTTGGTGGCAGCATCGAATAGCAGCTCACCACAGCAGGCACAGCGATATTTCCCCGGCTCCTTGTTATTCACATACTCCCCGCTAAAGGGGCGTTCGGTACCCTTCTCCCGGCAGACATGAAATTGCTCGGCGCTCAGTTTGTCGCGCCACGCTTCATTAGTGGGCTTTTTATCA
The DNA here is from genome assembly GCA_041555695.1 of Thiohalomonadaceae bacterium. Classification (GTDB taxonomy): domain Bacteria; phylum Pseudomonadota; class Gammaproteobacteria; order Thiohalomonadales; family Thiohalomonadaceae; genus JAPHSX01. Next base: position 8,280 of record JBFFJV010000076.1, read on the forward strand.
TCACTCTTCTGCATGCAGGGGCCTTTGGTGAATGGTGAATCGTAGCAAGATGATAGCAAAGAAGAGTATTAGACACAGGTGACCGTGAGAGCAGGCCCGTACTTTACGCCATCCCTGCATCTAATGGTGGGCGATTGGATCGGGCATGCCGTCTGGATCCCCCGTGGCATAACCATCCACCAGTGGCGCACCGAGCAATAACAGACCGGCAACATGCGGGGTAGCCATGGAGGTTCCTGAGAGAGTGGTGGTGCCGCCACCTTTTCTGGTAGAAAGGATAGCGACCCCGGGCGCGGCAAAGTCGATGGGTGCATTACCCCAGTTAGAGAAGCTGGCAAAGTGATCCGACGCATCAACCGCCGAGACGGTGTAAACGTAAGGGGCATCAATGTGCGCCGGTTCATAGTTCATCGCGTAGCTGGCAGCATTTCCTGCCGCAATAGCAAAGTAAATCCCGCCGGATGCCGCATTAACAATCGCCTGATGCAGACTCTCAAAGTGACCCGATGCCCCCAGACTCATGTTGGCGACATCCCCTGCGCTTGCCGTGGACGCTACATAGTCGACCCCGGCAATGACCCCATCAATAGTACCGCTGCCACTGTTATCCAGTACCCTTACCGGGTGCACCGTCGCTCCTGCCGCCACGCCGACCACATCAATGCTGTTGTTAATGGCGGCTATCGTGCCTGCGACATGCGTGCCGTGGCCGTTGCCATCATTAACCGTCGATTTGCCACGCAGCACAAAATTGGCACCGCCGCCGACCAGTAAGTCCGTATGAGAGGTGTCGATACCGGTATCGATCACCCAGGCATGCTTACCGCTACCGTCCAGCGGACCACCCACACGCACTACACCGGGTGGCACAAGCTGCGTGGCCGGTGGTTCCTCACCACCAGGCTTGCTGCCGGGAGAAGATGGCCGCTTTAATACCCCGGCATCAATAGCCCACGCCACCCCGTTACGCTCGTAGTAACTGATACGGGGTGAAGCGGCGATATGTTGCGCGGCCTGTAGCGGCAGCGTGGCAGAAAAGCCCTTTATCGCCGAAGTATAAATATGGCGCAGCTTGCCTCCCTCTGCCGCAACGAGGCTGCGGGCGCGTGAGTTGATCTCAGAAGTTGCGACACCCTGATCAAAGACAAATATATAGCTCTGACGAGCCTCGTCGATAACGGAAGCAGGGGGAGCAGCCTGAGTCAGCGAAATAAAACAGAGGCCGAAAAGCAGGGTAATGATATGGTTGAAGAACTTGTTCATGGCAACCTCCCTGAAACGGGAATTCGCGAGTAGAAAATTAAGTGTTAACCATCATACGGAGAATTCAAGATCTGATGGTGTTTGTGTGGGTATAGGGGGGCGCTACGAGGTTGAGCATGATTATTTCTATCTAGGTTGGGGTGAGTCCAAGAACCCCAACGGCTAAAGACATTTCTCCCCTGTTTGCTCTGATCATTCAATGGGTGAAAAAAAGGGGGTGGCAATTGCACCCCCTGTTCGTCATGGCTTGTTGTTGGAGGCTCGTCCTCGGGCCGAATAATGGTTATTGGTTATTCGCGGTGAGCACACCGCTCCTACAACATCAGGATTTGCGGCGATACCGCTGAACCACCGGCACCACCATCAACCCTAACATCCACCAGCCAAACGCACCGCCACCACCACGTGACTGGCGCGGGGTTTCGAGTACATCGGCTGTGAATTATCGACACGGCGCGACTGCACCGGTTGTGCTGCACGTTGCTGCCGTGCCTGCTGCTCTACGGCGAGGCGTTGCTGGTTGTTGCGTTGTATCC
>JBFFJV010000077.1:0-10013 GCA_041555695.1 Thiohalomonadaceae bacterium
CTGAATACTGTATGGAATGGAAGCGATGCTGTTGCGTATAAAATTGTTCTTGAAGGTCGTACAAGCGCTCCCCACCACCTGAAGCTATCATCTCGGCAGCGGTGAGAAAAGCACGAAAATCAAAAGTAATTATCGCCGCAGATAACCCGCCTTGAATATCAATATATGTAATTAGTGAATAGTAGCTACCAATAATCGAAGCGATAGCGATTATGACTGCGAGGACTGAAATTACATCAGTGAAGCTTCGAGAACTATGGGTGCCGTGGGTCACGTATTATTTTGCCCATTTACGTATCTACTCGTATCCGAATTCGCTCAGTGATTCCAACAACAGCTGTTATCTCACTTAATGCCAGCCTTAGGATGATAATAGACCATCGTCCCCTCATTAGCGCAGACTGTTCGGCATATTATGAGTCGAATTAAATCTTTCCGACGATGTTAATAAAATAGCCCTGACTGTCGTAGTCGAGATCGGTCAGGTCATCAGAGAAGTCGGTGAAGTTGTAGCCAAGCCCCAGCTTCACGTTCTCACCAACATGACGGTAGAGCGCGAGCAGCGCACCGCTGCGCTGATCCTGCGCCTCCGGTACTTCCAGCATGCGTCCCTCAACCCGAGCATCCCAGCGGTGCAGAAAATGCCAGTCGGCACGCACCACATAAAGACTGACGTTCGAATCGAAGAACTCCTGGCTCAGCCGGTCCTGGCTCAGTTGCCCCTGGCGATAGGCGTACTTGCCGCCGAGCGTCCAGCGCTGAGTAAGGTCATAGCTGAGATCCAGCGACAGGATATTACTCTTCTGGATGTACTCGGCCGCGGTATTCTCAATCGTCACCTGATCAACCGTCGGCAGGTTGTAAAAATAGGTGTACTTGAACAGGGCGTTCAGGCGGTCGTGGTTGATCGGGCGATAGGCGTAACCAAGGACCGCTTCGGTAAAGTCACCGTTATAGAAGTCGCCAAGTGAGCTCTGGCTCACCGAGTGGTTATATTTGCCAATCAATCGCCAGTCCGGATTGACCTGATACTTAAGGCTGTTCTTTGTCAGCCAGGTGGTTCGCTCTGAACTGCTGGCATCGAGAGGATTTTCACTGTTATCGACACGGTACTCGAAGGCACTGGCAAAACTCAGGCTGTCAAAACTGTAGCCCACTTTCAGGCCCAGCGCGGTGCGCTCGGTAGTAGCTGCAGTTTGCGGGTCTTTGAGTGTTCCCAGATCCAGGTTGGCGCCGTAATTCCAGCGGTCATTCGGGGCAAGGTCGACCCCGGTCGAGTGGGTCAGTCCTGTCGGCACATCGCCATAGGTATAACGCTCTTCCAGATAGACGCTGGCACTGTCTGAGTAGTGGGTACGGAAACCCGTGGTGACATCGCCCTTTCTGGCTCGCAAGCCGTTGTCACTACGCTCATTCTCCAGCGCATAGTTGAGGTAGAGGTTGGTACGATCGGTGAGAAGGTACTCAGTGCCCACTTTGCCGGCACCACCCAGATCGCCGGCGGAGAGTTCACCGTTGAGTTTGAAGCGCTCGCTGACACGATAGCTACCACCGGCACCCATACGACCATTCTCATCCCGGTTACCGCTCACATCGACCGTCTCCTGCAGATAACCGTAGGCGCTCCAGTTAGCCTTCGAGTCATAGGCCGCCTGCACTAACAGGTCGGTACGATCCCCCTGCTCCTGGCTGGCGGGAACCACAACCGAGTGGTCCTGCCGCTCGTCCATCCGCAACCCGCCACTCAGTGTCCACTGCTGATTCAGCAGATAGTCCACATCGAGTTCGTTGGCCATTGTCTCCAGGCCCTGCTGCTGCGACTTCATGTCCGATTTAAGCCGTAGATTGATCTGCTCGTTAACCGGCATCTCCAGGCTTCCGCCAAGCTGCGAGGTGTCATGCTCGGTTGCCAGGCCAGGCGCGGCATATCCCGCCTCCAGCTCCTGCTGATAGAGGGTAAACTTGCCGGGCAGGCCCTCAACCATATCGCTCAGAGCGACACTGGTATCAATACGGTAGGCACCCGCGCTGGCATCATCAGGGATGACAGGGGTAGTCCCATCGAAGCTGTAACCCCCATCGGCAGAGTTAAGGGTGTCGACACTCGCCCCCTCGCTCTGTGAGACCTCGATCTTCAACCAGGTATTAACGCTCTTACGCAAGGTCAGGTCGGTACCGCTGAGGCTGCTCTGCACCCCGTCCTCGTCGTTCTGATTGGTGGTCAGCCCCAGCTTCAGGTAATCCCCAACCCAGTAGTGCATGCGACCACCGACAGAGAGCGTATCGATCTCATTAAAGCCCGGGGTGTACTCATAACGGGCCACCAGGTAGGCTAGGTCACCATTCGATGCGCCGCTGTTAATCAACATGCTGTCCGGGGCCGTCGCCGACAACGGCTCAGAGAGCAGGATACGCCCCTGAATATAGTCGATATCGTAGTCCAGCGCCGGAGTCAGATTCTTCACCGCCACCACCATGCCGGAATCCTTGTCACGGACCTCGATACGCAGCCGCTCTGAGCCGTTGAGAAGGTCCTGATGACGCAGGAAGTAGAGCGAGCCGCCAGTGCCATGGAACTCATCGCGTCCGGCCACGGTGCCGGGCTCGGCGGCGAAGCTGTCAAAATAGAGGCGCGGTTCACCAAAACTGGTGATCCCGCCAGACTGCAGGTGCAGGTTGGCACCATAGAGGCTGCGATCGACGTGCGCCAGGGTGTTACCGGTATAGCCGATGTTGAAGTTACCCCAGAGGCCGTAGTTCTCCTGCTTTTTCAGCCTGGCGTAGAATTTCCCCAGGGTCGGTGCCCCCTCCTCCACGGTGCTGTCATCACCGAAGCTGGGATAGTAGTAGTCAGGGTCGATACGGCGGAACATCGCATCGGGTGACTTGTTCATAAAATTACTAAAGATCTCACCCAGCGGCCCCTCACGGGTATCGGCACTGGCAGTAAGCTCCCACTCTTCGCCGAATTTTCCACGGGTATAAAAGGCGAGGCGGCCATCGACACTCAGATCATTATCGTAGTGGGTCTGATCGTTGGTCACCAGCTCTGCCGGACCGTTGGTACTGTCCTGCGCCACGGTAATGTCGGCAATACCGACATAGAACCAGTCGTTCTGCTGCAGCTCAAGGTCACGCAGGAACAGCTCACCACTTCCCTGCTCATCAAGCACCGCTACCTCGACCGTATGCAGGCCGGAGGGAATGAGCTCCTCGGCAACAAACTCCCCCTGCCCGTTCAACGGTACCGGACGACCGGCCAGCCACACCGTATGGCCCGCAGGAATGGCACTGCCGTAGGCCTTGAGCGCGCCCCCGTTGAGAGGGATATTGTGGCGTACCAGGCGACTCTCCCCATAACCGACCAGCAGTTCCTCCTGCGCATCCGCGGCACTTAGCAACGCCCCATCAATTTCATCGACGATCCACAGTCGCTGCTCCCGGGTCTCATCGAAGTAGCCCTGGGCATCGTAGACCCGCAACACATACTTCAGCACCCGTCCCGGTGCCTGGTAACTATCGAACTCGGCGCGCCACCTGGCGTTGCCATCCACATCCAGCGGAACCACCGCCAGCGGCTCACCGCGCAGTGACTGCTGTGCATCGAACAGCCGCACCTCAGCACGCTCGATAAAGCTGCTGAAATTACTGTAGAGTCTGAAGCGTACCTCGTTCTCCTGCAGCCCCGTATTGGTATTGTCCTGATAGCGCACCGTGCTCGGCCAGGCAGTAATATTGAGTCGCGGCTTAAAATCAAGGTTGTCGAACTTGAACTGGATATCCGCCTGCTCCAGGGCAACGTCGGTACAACGCTGCACATCAGGAATGCTCTTGCCCGGATCATCAATCGGCTTGCCATCGACGGTGATACGCATGAAGTTGAGTGAGTAGGGATTTTGCGTTTCCACCTCGCGGGTCATGCGGGTGATATCCAGCCCTTCGCTGTCATCCAGTAGCGCCAGCTCATCATAGATCACCTGTACCACCACGCGGGAACGCTCGGCCTCAACAAAACCGGCGTTCACTACATCGTCGGTCTGCACATAGCCGTGACCCTCAAACTCCACCTGCTTGTCATTAAGTGTGATCTGCTCACGTATTGCCTCCATCACACGGCGAGCACGCGCTGTAGAGAGGCCGATATCGTCGCCATAGACCGAGGCGGTACGGCGGTCCAGGCGTTCATTGCTGATATAACCGATAAAACGCAGACGCACATTGGCCTTATCCGCGATCTCTCCCATCAGGCGCTGCAGGCGCTGACTATAACCCGGGGTCAATACAGGATTACTGGAGTTGAAATAAACCGGGTCGATGGCACCTGAGGGCGGATCATAGACCCGGGTTACCGTCTCCGCCGCCGAGGACTCAGGACAGAGCTGCGGCTCGTCCGGTAGCTCCTGCAACGGGTCGTCGTACCAGAACTCCACCTCCACCCGGCGGTTAAGCATACGTCCCTTCTCTGTATTGTTGGAGGCAACCGGCTTCTTGTCCCCCTTGCCATCACTGGAGATAGCGGAACTCGGCAGGCGCAGTGCATCCTGCACCGCCAGTGCCACGCGACGTGAGCGTGCCTTGGAGAGGCCGAGGGCGTTTCCATAGATGCGGGCATCACGTCCGGTTAGCGGCAGATTGTCGCTGTGGCCGATAAACTTCATCACCACATTCTGCTTGGCACGCAGATTGTGTAGCGCCTGTTGCAGTTGCTCCAGGAAGCTGGCGGGGACCTCGGTACTCTGGGCATCGTAGCGTAGCGGAGCAACCAGGTTCTTCACCCGACCGCGCTTGGCGTGCCCCTCCTTGTAGCGCAGCTTACACACCGTCTCAACGCGGCACACCTTGATACGGTTCATCTGCTCGGTGACCAGCACCTCCTTATCCACCAGCTTTTCACTAATCTCGTCGTACCACACCTCTACCTCAACACGACGGTTCTTGGCACGGCCGGCCAGGGTATCGTTGCTGGCGATGGACTGCACCTCACCCACCCCCTCGTAGGAGATCGATTCAGGTGGCAGGTCCAGGGCGCGTTGAAAATATTCAGCGGTGGTGCCGGCACGTTCGCGCGACAGACCGACATTGTCGCCATACTTCTCCTTCAGCCTGCCGCTCAGCTTGACGTTGTCACTGTGACCGAGAAAATGCAGCCGCACATTAACGCGCCCCTTCATCCGCTCCAGCACATCACGCAGCATATCGATGTACTCCTCAGGGATATCCGCCTTGCCGGAGGCAAAACGGATCGGTGGCACGACGTTCTGCAGCTTGACGGTGTTGACCTCCTTGTCGATCACTTTTTTGATCTCGATCTTGTCGCCACCCGTCTCATCATCCATACGGGTTACCCATGGCGTATAGGGAGCATCGAGTGCCTGGTACTGCTCTACCGACTCGCCGAAGGGTGAGGAATCCCGCACCCCGGTCTCGCCGTTGAGAGGCGCGGCAAGCTCTCCGGCCCCCGTTTCAGCCAACGCAAAGCCTGCGGCAAATACTGCAGAAATCAGTACAACAACTTTCTTCAGCATGCTCGTTCTAACCGTCCCATCAATACTTGTCGGGCCCATCCCCGTAGTGCGCCTGTTCATCATCATTAATCGATCACACCGGAACGCTCGGGCGGTGCCCCCCTGCGCCAGTAAACCTCAGTCTCAGTCGTCAGCCTGTAACAGCAATCGAGTGCCTCCCACTCACGGCGGATCATCTCCTTGAGTGTCTCCATGCGATCATCCACCAGCCCCTCATCCTCGACATCGGCCAGGTAGGAGATGCGTAACACCGCGGGGCCCTTCTGCAACTCGGCAATAAGCAGCGCAATACGCGAGCGCCACTGCTGGCGCATGGTGGTGGTATCGGGCTCAAACACCCCGTCGGCCACATCCAGGCGCACCACATGGTGAATCGTCGCGCCGAAGTTGAACTTCGCCATCCTGCCTCGGGTCAGGCGCTGCACCCGCGGATTCTCGGTGGTGATGCGATAACCGCTCGGCAGACTGCGATCATCAAGCTTAAGGATGAAATTGGAGCCGCGAGTCTCGTTCGGCACCATGGCGCAGGTAATGTGGAATCGACCGTGCTCATCACTGGTAACGATCAGACCACGGGCGGTGACGACACGCGCACCAGGCAGGCCGGTCTCGCCCTCGTCCTGATGGCCGTTGAGATTCTTATCGTCAAACACCTTACCGATGATGTCGGTACAGTCGAAGGTGGGGTCGGGTACCACGCGAACCGTTGCCGTAGCCTCGCCGGAAACGGCATTCGCACTAAGGGTACTGACGACCTGAGCGCGGTTGACATAATCGGCCTCCGACACCCCGGAGCCGACGACCAGCAGCAGTTGCAGGGTACGGCGCTGATCGAAGTCTAGAGTGAGGTTTTCCCAGAGTAATTGACTGTTCGTGGCAAGCGGTTCTAACGGCTGCCCGTCAAGGCGAGCAGACCCCTCGACATACTTGAAGCCGGGCGGGAAGGTATCGACGATAGTCAAATCCTGCAGTGGCGCAAGATAGGTGTTGTGTACCGTAATGGTGTAGGGAACCAGATCACCACGCGACACATTTACCCGTGCCGAAGTCTTGGTAATCGTCACCACACCATCCAGCACCGGATCAATAGGCAGATGGTTGTTAAATAGCTGACTCTCTCCCGGCAGCAGATTGTCACTGAGCTGCAGATGCAACTGGTAATCGGTACCTGCACTACGTGCTGCAATTGAGGTGGGTGGTGCCGTTTCCAGTGTTACCACTTCACAGATATCTGCCGTAGCTGTCACCGCGTCATCGGTGCTGCCCAGACAGCCGGGGACGGAGAACGCGGCAGTGGTCGCATCACTTTGCGGCGGAATAAGCTGCGAGGCATCCGGCTCATAACCGGATGCTGGTGGCGTCACACTGATGAGGTAACTGCCACCAGCCGGACACGCCGGATCGCTGAAGTTGAGATCGAAACGGTAGTAACCGTCGGCCGGTGTGAGCTGATTCTGCTGTTGCGAGTCATCGAAGCAGCCTGTCGGCAACGGCTGCTGGCTCGCGGCCTCGAGCATCGTCACCATGGTGCCAGCAGTCGGGATACGCTGTATTGAATCGTATACCACCCCATTGGGCATAATCGGCAGGTTCAGTCCCTGATTGAAGCTACCGGAGCCGACGACAATTTGCGTGATCGTCTGCAGGCCATTGGTATAGGGTGAATCGGCAGTGCCGAGCAGTGCCGTGCTAGTGCCGTGCCACGGTGCGACAAAGCGCAGGGAATACTGATCCGTGGTCGCATCGTTCGGTGCCAGGCCGCTGATCTGGTACAGGCCGTTGGCATCGCTCTGTACCGTATCGAGCAGCGTGTTGTTGCGGTAGATCTCCACACTCCACCCTGCCAGCGGAGGCTCTGAACCGTTAAGCACCAGATCATTATTGGCATCGTGCCACGCCAGACCATTCAGCTGTGCAACCCCGGGGGTCGCCCCCACATCAAGCGAGACACTGGCCGAGGCACTCTGGCTGGCGGCATTCCACGCCACCACCCCAGTATTGGTGATGGTGGTGCCAGCCGTCAGAGCGCTATCGATGGTGGCACGGAAACGCAATACCGCTGTTTCACCGGGTAGCAGGACACCGTAGCTCGTACTGTAGTCGGCACTCAGCAGCGGCGCGGCATAGACGGTAGCGCCGGTCGAACCATTCAACGTGGCCGAATTGGTTACATAGTGCAGCTGCCCGGCAACGGGGAGATCCAGATTGTCGCTAATCACCACATCACCAGCTGGCAGGCTGCTGATGTTCTCCACTCGAATAAGATATTCGAGCTGCTCACCGGCCAGCGCACTGCCACCGCCGACCACGCGAACCTCTTTGGTGATCGACAGCAGCGGCACATTACCGACTACGGCATCGGTCGGCTGGTCGCCGTTGGAGTCGATGCCATCGGCATCGGTCGGCTCATCGGGCAGTTCATTACTGCTGACCACACCCTGGTTACTGATGATGGTACCTGTCGGCGTCGCCGCATTGACCCTGACATCCATGGTGATCACGGCACTTTGCCCTGCCGAGATCACACCGGCCCCTGCCGTCGGTAGTGGCGGCGTGAGGTCGGATGAACTGACATCTATCCCCGCTGCCAATGGCGAGAGTCCAGCGCTATCACCGACCGCAATACCGTTCAGGGTGACACTATCAGGCACATAGCTGGTATTGGCCGGTAGCGCATCGACCAGGCGTACACCGGTGGCAGGGATCGCTCCCAGGTTGTAGATGTTAATGGTATAACGCAGCACATCACCCGGGTCGACGATACCGGCAGTGCCGCCATCCACCTGAAGCTGCACACTCTTCTGCGCATCGAGCAGTGGCAGGTTACCCACCACATCACGGGTCGGGTCATCCAGCGTGCTCGTCGCCGGGTCGTCAGAGGGCTCCTCGGGGACCGTGTCACTGGTGCCCGCACCCTCGGCATTAACGAAGGCCTGATTGGCAATCACCGCCCCGTTAATCACATTATTGTTAATCACCACATCGAAGGTGATGGTTGCCACATTGGCGGTAGTGGCCGAGGCGTCGGCACGCATTGCACCGGCAGTGGTATCTTCCGGCGCATTAATTAGCATGCCGGCCTGCAGCGGGAAACCTCCCGCTGCAGGGTCGGTTACAACATTCGCGTTCAGGGTGGTGCTGCCCGCCACATAGCTGGTATTGGCCGGGACCTGATCCTGCAGTACAGCATTGACCGCACTCTCGTTGCCGATGTTCTTCACCGTGATGGTGTAACGCAGGGTATCTCCGGCCAGCAGTTCCGCGGGATCGCCGCTGATATCCTCAGAGGTTTTCCACACCTCGAACGCCGGTGCGGAGAAGATCAGTGTTTGTGTCGCATCCTCATCACCACTGGTATTGGGATCATCCGTGCCGTTAACATTGGGGTCGTCACTGTCTCCTATCGCGATACCGTAGGAGGTCAGACCTGCCTGGTTCAACACGACGGTGCCACTGTCAATCACCTGGGCCAGCGTCGCCTCAAAGCTGACACTCAGACTGGGATTCGGGCCACCGGGTGGCGCAGCCGCCAGACTGAGGTTGGCAATATTCAACAGGCCGCTGCCATGGGCACCACCATTCGCATCCGTAGCGCTGCTGTCAGCCGCGGCAGGTTCCGCGACAATGCTAAGGCTGCCAGGCGCAAACATCGCTGAGGCATTCAGGGCATCGAGCTCGTCAATAATCGAGAACGACGGCAGGTCGACATCGCTAATATTTTCCACATAGATGGTGTAACGCAGGGTATCACCGGGCTCGGCCGTTGCCCCCGGATTGGTGCCGCTGGTGACATTCTCCACCGACTTGCGGAAGATCAGCACCGGTGATTCGGTAACCAGGGTATGGGCATCCTGCTCATCGAGTGTACCGACAGTGCCGTCACTGAGGGTACCGCTGTAGGTGCGGGTTGCCCCGGTGGCACCGCTACCGGCAGTGTTACGACTGAACCACTCGGTCGCCGCTGCAATATTGGTGAGGGTGGTGCCACCCACGCTATCGTTATCCAGTAGTGCATCGTAGGTGACGATAAGCCGCTCACTGGCGCCAATCGCCGCGGCTGTCGTCTGCATGGTGATAGTCAGGGTGCAGCCGGGAGCACCACTGAAGCCCGCCACATAATCCGTACCCTGCACCAGCACAGCGGAGACCGGCGTGGTGCCATCGGCCTGGAAGACCTGCGCGGTGATACTGGTCGGTGCGTTATCGCACATACCGCCCGGTGTCGGATTTGGCAGTTGGTCAACAACTGTCAGGTCCCAGGCCGGCGCACTGCCGGTGTTCTGTAGATTCAGGGTGAAGGTCTCGGGCCGGCCGCGACGCATCGTCACCGGACCGCTCTTCTCCAGGGTCACGCTATCGGGACCGACGATGGTCATGTCCGCGCTGGTACCGGGCAGGCCTGCAGCCTGGGTAAGGCTGTTGTTGTTAATCGCGTTATAGATGTAGTCGGCGCTATTGTTAAACAGCAGTCCGCTGACATTGGTGGCC
>JBFFJV010000078.1:0-9671 GCA_041555695.1 Thiohalomonadaceae bacterium
AGCACCGATTCAGCGCGCCATCCTCGAGGGCGATGAGGAGACCGGCGTCACTATCATGCAGATGGATGTTGGGCTGGATACCGGCGATATGCTTTATAAACTCGCCACCCCCATCACCCCCGAAGATAATGCCCAACGGCTACACGACCGCCTTGCCGAGCTGGGTGCGCAGGCCATCGTCGAGTCACTGACAGCGATTCAGGCCGGTACCCTCGCCCCGCAGGCGCAGGATGATAGCCTCGCCAACTACGCGAAAAAGCTGCACAAGGCTGAGGCGGCAATCGACTGGCAGCAGCCGGCAACACAAATCGCCCGCAAGATTGCTGCCTTTAACCCATGGCCTGTCGCACAAACTCAGCTTGAAGATAAGGTGCTACGCATCTGGGAGGCCGAGGCGACAGCCGGTGGCGGTGGTAGCCCGGGCAGCGTGTTCGCCGCCACCAGGCAGGGCATTGATGTCGTCTGTGGTGAGGGCTTACTACGCCTGAAACGACTGCAACTGCCAGGTGGCAAGCCACTTAGCGCCGCCGAGTTCCTTAACTCACGCAACCTCGACGGGGCGGTGCTCGGTGGCTAAGCAGACACCCACACCTCGCCTTAGCGCAATTTCCGTGCTGACCCGTGTCAGCACGGAAGGGCAGTCGCTCTCCTCACTGCTGCCGCACGCCTTTAGCCCGTTGCCGCCAGAGCGCCGCGCCCTGGCACAGGAGCTCTGCTACGGCACCCTGCGCTGGTGGCACCGGCTCGATGCCCTGCTCGCCCGGCTGCTTGACAAGCCGCTACGCAGCAAAGATGCCGATATCCACTGCCTGCTGCTGTGTGGCCTCTACCAGCTGGAATACATGGACATCCCGCCCCATGCCGCCGTCTCCGAAACGGTGGCGGTAACCGCCGCACTGAAAAAGGGGTGGGCCAGGGGAGTAACCAATGCCGTATTGCGCCGCTACCAGCGCGAAAGAGAGGAGCTGGGAAGGAAACTCAGTGGCGATCCCGAGGCCCGTTATGCCCACCCCCGCTGGCTTGTCGATGCCATCAAGGAGGCCTGGCCGGAACAGTGGCAGGCCATTCTCGAGGCCAATAATCAGCGCCCGCCAATGACCCTGCGTAGTGCCCGCAACCACCAGTCTCGCGATGCCTACCTTGAGGAACTCAAGGCGGCCCATATTGAGGCCACAGCCAACCCGCATGCCCCCGACGCCGTTACCCTGAGTCGCCCACAGGATGTCGAATCGCTGCCCGGCTTCACCCAGGGACGGGTCTCGGTACAGGATGCTGCCGCCCAGCTGGCAGCGACCCTGCTGGGACATCAGCCGGGGATGCGGGTGCTGGATGCCTGTGCCGCCCCCGGAGGCAAGACCGGGCATCTATTGGAGATATGTCACGATATCGAGCTCATTGCCCTCGATATTGAGGACAAAAGACTCCAACGTGTCGCTGAAAACATGAGCCGTCTACAGCAGAAGGCAACCCTGATCCGTGGCGATGCCGCAAGCCCTGATAGCTGGTGGGACGGACAAGCCTTTGATCGTATTCTGCTCGACGCCCCCTGCTCGGCCAGCGGCGTGATTCGCCGCCATCCCGATATCAAGTTACTACGCTACCCGGAGGACATCCCCAGTCTGGTCGCACTTCAGGCCTCTATTCTCGATGCAATGTGGCCCCTGCTCAAGCCAGGGGGTATGCTTGTCTACGCAACCTGCTCGGTGCTGCCGCAGGAGAACAGCGGGCAATTAACAGCATTTCTCGAACGGCACGCCGATGCGCTGGAACAGAAGATCACCGCGCACTGGGGAATTGAGACGACGGTAGGCAGGCAAATCCTGCCGAACCAGGATGGGATGGATGGCTTTTATTACGCTTGTATCAAAAAGCTCACGGCTTAAGCGATCGGCTCCGGGGCGATGGCTGCGCCTGATCGCCGCCATGCTCTGTATCGCGCCCGCACTCAACCCTGCCGCCGTACAGGCCAGCGACTTTTTCATCACCGGTGTCCACACCGAGGTGGTGCAAGGGGTCTACCTGCTTGATGCCGATATCGATTACCGCTTCAGTGATGAAACCCTGCGCGCCCTGAGCAACGGGGTTCCCCTGACCTTACAGCTCACCATCGAAATCCATCGCCAGCGCCGCTGGTGGCTCGATTTTGAGGTGGCCACCCTGGAACAGCGCTACAGCCTGCAATACCACGCCCTCTCCCATCAATACCTGCTGCGCAACCTCAACAGTGGCGCCTTCTACAGTTTTCCCCATTACCGGGCCGCGGTGCAGGCACTCGGTAGCCTGCGTGAGCTGCCACTACTCGACAGCAAACTGATCCAGCCCGGTGAACAGTACAAGGTGTCGATGCAGGTAAAACTGGATATTGAAGCACTACCCTCACCGCTACGACCGGTAGCCTATATTACCCCTGCCTGGCGTCTGCGGAGTGACTGGTATACATGGTCCTTGATACCTTAAGGCGCCTCACCTCCGGTCCCAAGCCGGTCGTGCTGCTATTCGTCCTGCTACTCGCCTCACTCTATCTGATGAGTGCCGCGACCCAGAACTCGGCTGTCTTCGGTCGCCTCTATTCGCTGCTGCTGGCCATCAATTTCCTCGCCCTGCTGCTGCTGCTCGCCCTCATTGGCCGCAACCTGTTCTCGCTCATCGGCCAGTACCGGAGTCGCGCTCCCGGCTCGCGCCTCACCGCGCGTCTGGTAGTGATGTTCGCCATCCTTGCCGTAACCCCCATCTCGGTCCTCTACTATTTCTCGCTGGAATTCCTCCACCGCGGCATCGACAGCTGGTTCGACCTGCGTGCAGAAAAGGCGCTGGAAGATGCACTGGAGCTGGGCCGTAGCGCACTCGACAGCCGACTGCGCGAGTTGTTGCGCGACAGTCGTGAGATTGGAATTGAACTGTCACAGAAACCCGATAGCACTCTGGTACTGAGCATTCACACCATACGGGAGGCATCAGATGCCACCGAAATGACCCTGCTCTCGGTCAATGGCCGGGTGCTCAGCAGTAGCAGCCTCGACCCGAGCACTGTGATCCCCACCCTGCCGAATCAGGCGATCCTGCAGCAGATGCGTCACGGTCTCGAATATGCCGCGCTGGAACCGCTGCAGGATCGTGGCCTGCAATATCGTATCGTCATCGCCATTGCCAACCCCGACCCGCTTGGCGAACGGCGACTGCTGCATGCCCTCTACCCGATTCCCGAGCGTATCGACACCCTGGCCGCCAGCGTGCAGAGCGCCTTCACCCAGTATAAGGAACTGAGCTTCCTGCGTGAGCCACTGAAGTACAGTTTTACCCTCACCCTGTCGCTGGTACTGTTGCTGAGTCTGCTCACCGCCGTATGGGCCGCCTTCTTCTCTGCACGGCGGCTGGTCGCCCCGATCCGCGATCTGGCAGAGGGTACTCGTGCGGTCGCCGACGGTGACTACGACATGCGCCTGCCGCTACCCGGTCGCGACGAACTGGGCTTCCTGGTGCGCTCGTTTAATGAGATGACCCGTAAACTGGCCCGTGCCCGCGACAGTGCACAACAGAGTCAGGCCCATGCCGAGGAGCAACGCGCCTACCTCGAGGCGGTACTTGGCTGCCTCTCCTCTGGAGTGCTCACCCTCAACCAGCAGGGTAAGCTGCGCACTGCCAATAGTGCTGCGACCACCATCCTTGGTATCGACCTCAGCTCACTCTCGGGGCTGTCACCAAAGGAGGCTGGTGAAAAGTACCCTATGCTGGAACCCCTGCTGGAGACCATCGCCGCTCACCAGGCAACGGAACAGGTTGGCTGGCAGGCCGAGGTGGTGCTGTTTGGCGGCAGTGGACGCCGCGTGCTGATCTGTCGCGGCTCACCACTGCTGACTGAGGGTGAAATGCCGGGTGAGCACGTTATCGTATTCGATGATGTCACCGCCCTGATTCAGGCACAGCGCGATGCCGCGTGGGGTGAGGTGGCACGCCGCCTGGCCCACGAGATCAAAAACCCGCTAACGCCAATCCAGCTTAGTGCCGAACGGCTGCGTCATAAGTACCTTAAACAGATGTCGGCTGAAGACGCTGAAGTACTGGATCGCTCCACCCACACTATCGTGCAGCAGGTAGAGAGCATGCAGGAGATGGTGAAGGCCTTCTCCGACTATGCACGTCCGCCCAAACTTAAGCTAACGCCAGTGGCACTGGGGCGGCTGGTGCAGGAGGTGCTGGATCTCTATCAGGGTGATAAGCGTCTGCAGATCAGTCTCGACAGCAAAGGGGAGATGCCGACCATTGAGGCAGATATCGGCCGGATCCGCCAGCTCCTCCACAACCTGGTGAAAAACGCCATTGAGGCCAACAGCGGCGGCGCCCCCATCGCGCTACGACTGCTAGTACACTGTGCCGAGAAAGACAGCTGCCGTTTTGTCGAGATGAGATTCGAAGATAACGGCCCCGGCTTCTCCGGGGAGTTGCTGGACCAGCTGTTCGAGCCCTACATCACCTCCAAACCCAAAGGTACGGGACTGGGCCTGGCGGTGGTGAAAAAGATCGTTGAGGAGCACGGCGGTATCATCTGGGCCGAGAACCGTGAGCAAGGCGGCGCCGTGATCACCGTGCGACTGCCGGTACAGGCCAAACACCTTAAACCGAAACAACACGGCGACACCACCAGGCCATTACTCAATACCGAACCTCAGGAATCGTGAAACAGGATCTATAGATGAACTCACCGCAACATATTCTGGTGGTAGATGATGAACCCGACATCCGCACCCTGCTGAAGGAGATCCTGGAGGATGAGGGCTATCGCGTCAGCACCGCCGAAAATGCTGCCGAGGCACGCAAGGCACGCCAGCAACATCGCCCCAACCTGATCCTGCTCGATATATGGATGCCCGATATCGACGGCATCACCCTGCTCAAGGAGTGGACCGAAAGTGAGCCACTCGACATCCCTGTGATCATTATGTCAGGCCACGCCACGGTAGAGACCGCGGTAGAGACAACCCGCCTCGGTGCCTATGATTTCATAGAAAAACCCCTGTCGCTGGCCAAACTCTTGCTCACCATCGAGCACGCCCTGGAGAGCTTCAACCTGCAGCGGGAGAACGCCGGCCTGCGCCGTGAGGTACAGACGCTGGAAGAGCCTGTGGGGCGTAGCAAACGCTTTGTGCAGCTGCGCGAGCAGACCATGCAACTGGCACAACACGACACCCCGGTACTCATCACCGGAGAGGGGGGCAGCGGTAAAAATCTCTTCGCCAACTATCTGCACAACAACAGTACACGACGTAACGCGCCCTTCTTCCGCGCCGATATTACCGCCCTCAGTGCCTCTGAGGGGACTGCTCGCCTGTTCGGTAGCGAGGAGGGTGGTGAGGTGCAACACGGTCTTCTGGAGCAGGCCAATGGCGGCAGCCTCTACATCGACGATGTGGGTGAACTGGAGCCCGACGCGCAGAGCCGCCTGCTCACCCTGCTAAAGGAGGGGAGCTTTCTTCGTCTCGGTGGCGCCACCCGCATTAGCGTCGATGTACGCATTCTTGCCGCCAGCCGTCACCCGCTGGAGCAGCTGATCGCGCAGCAGACATTTCGGGAGGATCTTTACTACCAGCTCAACGTGGTCTCGCTCTATATCCCTGCACTACGCGAGCACAGCGAGGATGTACTCGACCTGCTCAGCTTCTACAGCGACTACTTTATCGAACGCGAGAAACTTCCTTACCGCAGCTTTACCACCGCCGCACAAAACCGGCTGCGCCAGCACGCCTGGCCCGGCAATGTGCGTGAGCTGAAGAACCTGATCCAGCGCCTGCTGATCACCGGGCGTGAGCGACAGGTCGACATTGACGAGGTGGAAGAGGCTCTGGGACAGCAGCATCGTGCCCCTGTCGCCGATGCCGCCAGCCTGGCCTATGAATTACCGCTACGACAGGCGCGTGAGCAGTTCGAACACAATTATTTCGAATCGCTGATGCGCCGCTACGAGGGGAGCGTTAACAAGGTGGCGCAACACGCCGGGGTTGAGCGCACCCACCTCTACCGCAAGTTGCGCTCTTTAGGTATCGACCCCAAGGGCACAAGCTGACAACTATCGCCGCTTTTTGGGTGCGAACGGCACGCGCTCACGCTAGAATGTCCTCACCATAAAAACGCATGATCAAAAGGCGACACACGCCCCATGAAAATCATCATCCTCGGCGCCGGCCAGGTCGGCTCTTCACTGGCCAATAATCTTGCCAGCGAAGCCAACGACATCACGGTGGTTGATGTCGACAGCCAGCTGCTGCACGACCTGCAGGATCGCCTCGACCTGCGCACCATCAAAGGCCAGGCCTCCCATCCCGACGTGCTTCAGCGGGCCGGTGCCGAAGATGCCGATATGATCATCGCGGTGACCAATAGCGATGAGACCAATATCGTCGCCTGTCAGGTCGCCTACACCCTCTACCACACCCCCACCAAGATCGCGCGGGTACGCTCGCAGGCTTATTTGCAGCACGCCGAACTGTTCACCCAGGAGGCGATGCCGGTCGATGTCATTATCAGCCCCGAGCAACTGGTGACCGACTATGTGCACCGGCTGATTGAACACCCCGGCGCGCTGCAGGTACTCGACTTCTCCGGAGGCCGGGTTCAGCTGGTGGCGGTTAAGGCCTACTACGGTGGCCCGCTAGTGGGGCATGAACTAAAGACCCTGCGCGATCATATGCCGGGGGTGCAAAGCCGCGTAGCCGCCATCTACCGCCGCGGACGCGCCATCAACCCCGAGGGTAACACGGTAATTGAGGCTGACGATGAGGTCTTCTTCATCGCCGCAAAAAAGGATATCCGCTCAGTGATGAGTGAACTGCGCAGGCTGGAAAAACCGGTGAAACGGGTGATCATCGCCGGCGGCGGCAACATCGGTAAACGGCTGGCGCGGGCGCTGGAGCAGCGCTACCAGGTCAAGCTCATCGACCACAATGCCCGACGCACCCGCGCCATCTCCGAAGAGCTGGACAACACCATTGTGCTACAGGGTGATGCCGCCGATGAAGAGCTGTTACTTGAAGAAAATATTGAGCAGACCGATGTCTTCTGCGCCCTGACTAATGATGATGAGGTGAACATCCTCTCAGCGATGCTGGCCAAGCGGCTTGGTGCACGCAAGACCATGGCACTGATCAACCGCGCCGCCTATGTCGACCTGGTGGAGAGCGGTGATATCGATATTGCCATCTCACCACCCCAGGCGACCATCGGCAGTCTGCTGGCGCACGTGCGCCGCGGCGACGTGGTGATGGTGCACTCGCTACGCCGCGGTGCGGCCGAAGCGATCGAGGCCATCGCCCATGGCGATGCCACCTCCTCCAAGGTGGTCGGCAGATCAATCGATGAGATCAAACTGCCCGAGGGGACCACCATCGGTGCCATCGTACGCGGTGATGAAGTGCTAATTGCCCACCACGACACGGTAATCGAAGCGGAGGACCATGTGCTGCTGTTTGTGGTCGACAAAAAACGCCTCCCCGAAGTCGAACGGCTGTTCCAGGTCGGCGTGATCTTCCTCTAGGCGAGCCTGCAGATGCAACTAACCGCTATCCAACGTATCGTCGGTCTGCTGCTGATGCTCTTCAGCACCACCATGCTACCGCCACTGCTGGTCTCCCTGTTAACTAGCGATCAGCTCCACATCCCCTTCATGCTCGCCTTTGCCCTGACCTTTACCACCGGCATGTTCGCCTGGCTACCGGTACGTAATGTGCGCAAGGAGCTACGGCTGCGTGATGGCTTTATGGTAGTGGTACTGTTCTGGACGGTTCTCGGCATATTTGGTGCGCTCCCCTTCGCCATCGGCGACAATCCGCACCTCAGTGTTACTGACGCGGTATTCGAATCGATCTCCGGCCTTACCACCACCGGGGCCACGGTGATCACCGGTATCGATAATCTGCCCGCCAGCATCCTCTATTATCGGCAGCAACTGCAGTGGCTGGGCGGAATGGGTATCATCGTACTGGCCGTCGCCATCCTGCCGATGCTCGGCATCGGTGGCATGCAGCTCTATCGGGCCGAAACGCCCGGCCCGATGAAGGACAGCAAACTCACCCCGCGTATCACCGAGACCGCCAAGGCACTGTGGTATATCTACCTGTCGCTGACCCTCGCCTGCATCATGGCCTACTGGTTTGCCGGCATGAGCTTCTTTGATGCCGTTGGCCACAGCTTCTCCACCGTCGCCATCGGCGGCTTCTCCACCCACGATGCGAGCATGGGCTACTTCCACGAACAGCCACTAATCGAAGTGGTGGCGATCATCTTCATGCTGCTCTCCGGTGTTAACTTTGCCCTGCACTTTGTCGCCTGGCGCGGTGCCAGTCTGCGCCCCTACCGTCACGATGCCGAGTTCAGAACCTATATCACGGTACTCAGCGTCATTGCGCTCATTACCACCGCCTACCTCTACATGAATGAGACCTTCGAGGACCTTGGACACACCGTGCTACACGGTATCTTCCAGGTGGTCTCTATCGGCACCACCACCGGTTTCACCACCAGCAACTATGCCCTGTGGCCCGGCTTCCTGCCGGTGCTGTTACTGTTTGCCAGCTTCATCGGCGGCTGTGCCGGCTCCACCGGCGGCGGCATGAAGGTGATCCGCTTCTTACTTCTGCTAAAACAGGGTATGCGCGAGATCGGACGCCTGATCCACCCCAACGCAGTGATCCCGATCAAGGTTGGCGGCAAGGCACTGCCTGATCGCGTTATCGATTCGGTATGGGGATTCTTCGCCACTTACGTCGCTATCTTCAGCATTATGTTGCTGCTATTAATGATGACCGGCCTCGATCAGGTTACCGCCTTCTCAGCCGTCGCCGCCACCATGAACAACCTCGGCCCCGGCCTCGGTGATGTCGCCCTGCACTACGCCGGCCTCTCCGACTTCGCGAAGTGGATTCTCTGCTTTGCCATGCTGCTGGGGCGACTCGAAATCTTCACCCTGCTGGTGCTGCTCACCCCCACCTTCTGGCGTAAGTAGTGGCCACAACACCAGCTAGTGATGCCATCAGCAAGAAGTGGGATACCCGCTACCGCGACACTCACCGTAGCGCCAGCAGCGTAGCCGCAGTGCTGCAGCAGAACCAGCAGCGACTACCCAACACCGGCAAGGCTCTCGACCTGGCCGCAGGCCTCGGCGCTAATGCCCTGTTTCTCGCCGAAAAAGGTTTAGAGGTTCACGCCTGGGACATCTCAGCTGTTGCCATAGAGAGATTAAACACTGTCGCGCAACAACAAGGCCTCACCGTTCACACCCAAACCCGTGACTGTGTGGCATCCCCCCCTGAAGCGGAAAGCTTCGACCTGATCATCGTCAGCCGCTTTTTAGAACGCACACTCTGCCCCGCCATTAGCGCCGCACTCAAGCCGGGGGGACTGCTCTTTTATCAAACCTATACCCAGGCAAAAAAGGGACATGAGGGGCCGAACAACCCGCATTTTTTATTGGCAAAAGAGGAGTTGCTGGTGCTATTCAATGAACTGGAAGTTCTCTCCTACGCAGAGCAGGATGAAGCGCTATTTGTCGGAAGGAAACTGTCCACAGGACAGCCATGCCCTGCATAGCAAAAAGGTCTGTGGATAGTGCAGGAACGGTGGAGTACGCTAGCGCTGTGCCACCCGACCTCACTAATTTTTCAATTTTGATACCCAGATAGCCA
>JBFFJV010000079.1:0-9441 GCA_041555695.1 Thiohalomonadaceae bacterium
ACCCATTACATTGAAAGAAAAACAGAGGTTATAGATCCCATGGGCATGACTCAGGACGAAATGAAGCAGGCAGTGGCCCGCGCTGCACTCGAACATGTAGTACCCAATACCATCATCGGTATCGGCACCGGTTCTACCGCCAACTTCTTTATCGATGCGCTGGCAGAGATGAAGGACCAGATCAACGGCACGGTAGCCAGCTCCGAGGCGAGCGCCGAGCGCCTGCGCGGTCACGGCATTGAGGTGCTGGACCTCAACTCGGTCGATGAGATGTCGGTCTACATCGACGGCGCCGACGAGACCAATAGCCAGGCTCACCTGGTAAAGGGTGGTGGCGGTGCGCTGACCCGCGAGAAGATCGTCGCCGCGGTAGCGAAGAAATTTGTCTGTATCGTCGATTCGACCAAAGTGGTCGACGTGCTTGGCGCCTTCCCGCTACCGGTCGAGGTGATCCCGATGGCACGCAGCTACGTGGCCCGCGAGCTGGTGAAACTGGGCGGCGAGCCGGTCTACCGTGAGGGCTTTGTCACCGATAACGGCAACGTGATCCTGGATGTACACGGTATGCAGATCGCCGACCCGGTTGCCTTTGAACAGCAGCTCAACAACATCACCGGTGTGGTCACCAACGGCCTGTTCGCCCTGCGTCCTGCCGATGTGGTGCTGGTAGGCAGCGAGTCGGGTGTGACCACCCTGTAACACCAGACAGCGCGCCGCAGTTCATCGAATTACGGGAGTGGCCATGCATCCGACAGATCAGGAGAAGGGGCACAGTTCCTTCCGCATTGACGACGAACTCTACCTGGATTACCAGCCGCTGGATGACGACGAGGTATCGCAGACACCAGTCTGGCAGCATGACACCTCCGGCTTTTGCGACAGCCTGATCCGGCTGCGCGAGATCTCCATGCAGTCTGGCCACATCCTTGCCAATATCCGTAAGCACCACCCCGATATTGGCCACTACCTGGCGTTACTCGATAAAAAGATCGATATCCTGTCACAACTGGCAGGCACCATCGGCCTGGGCAGTGAGATCGCTCCTAACCACCAGGTTAGCCTTGGTGCCGAGGGTCTCGGTTTTGACAACCGTGAAGCGCTGACGGTGGATACACCACTACGACTCAAACTGGTACTCTTTCCCTCCCACCTCTGCCTGCATTTGCAATCAAGGGTAGTGAGCTGCGAACAACGCGAACAGGAATACCATATCGAACTGAAGTTTGAAGAGGTCGGTGAGACCGAACATGAAGCCTTGATTCGCCACCTGCTGGAGCGCCAGTCGGCAAAGCTGCGCAGACGTCACGAGTAAAGTAAAATAACACAACACTTAATAGCCACCGTTGACTGTGGCATGGCAGATAATTCGCACAACTTTTTTTCACTATAAAAATGTAAACAGGTAATAGGTAAAATGAGTAAAGGACCAGGCAGGACTGAGATCGTAGAAAAACTGGTAGCGGTACTGGAGGATATGACTCAGGATTGGGATCTGGATTTTGATGCCCCTCTGGGAGAAGAGACTCGTATCGTCGAGGATCTCGGCTTTGAATCCGTCGATCTCATGCAATTAATCGTGGCCGTCGATCAGGCGATGGGAACCCGGAATCTGCCTTACGATGAAGTCTTGATGGAGGATGGCAGCTACGTCAACGAAATTACCGTTGGTCGACTCGCCACATTTGTTGAGAAGGCCACAGCCAATTAAGAGCCTCTGGGTCGAATTCGCATCCACGCCCCGCGCCATACCCCATCGCGCCATACAAATCGCAAATAGGGGTATCAGTCAACACCCGTGTGTGTGGAGGGGGCTGCGACACCAGTCATAACCCTGTCTGCGGAGGTGACTTAGGCCGCCAGTATGTTGTGTGATTTGCAGGGACTTCATTTGAATTAGTTTTATGACTAGGTAGAATGCGTGCCTACTTCGTACTGTCGCGCTTTGCGTAAAACTGAGAAAGGAGCCTCACTTAGATGTACCCATACACGACAAGCTCATCAAAACGGGTTATTTTCTCAAGATGCCGTGTACCATCAGATTTCCCCGCTTTCATCTAACGTCGCTCGATTCAAGACTGTAATCAGAAGCTAATCAATTGAGGCAATTATGACCCCAACACTTTTCATCGGCCTAGATGGTCTCACCTTCCATATCCTCGACGATCTGTTTACCGACAAGCCTGGCCGCGGCGTAGTGATGCCATTTTTGAAGAAATTATCTGAGGGCGGCTTCCGCTCCACCCTGCGCTCGACTCCCAACCCTCTCACCCCGCCCTCCTGGGTATCCATGGTTACCGGCAAGAACCCGGGGCGCCATGGCGTTTACGACTTTATGCGAGCCGAAGACAAGGGTAACGAGGTGTTTTTTACCCTTTACGACTACCGCGATATCCGTACCGAGACCATCTGGTCGATGGTCAACCGCCAGGGCGGCAAGGTGGTCTCCCTCAACTTCCCGATGATGGCCCCGCCGCCGCAAGTTGACGGCGCCCTTATCCCGGGCTTCACCTCCTCGCGCCACCTGCGTCGCAATTCCGTACCTAACAACCTGTTTGAGCGTCTCAAGGAGATCCCGGATTTTGACCCCAAGGAGCTGGCCTGGGACTTTGAACGTGAAAATGAAATCGGCCAGGAAATGGATGATAGCCATCTCGCCAAGTGGATCCGCTACCACCTGCCACGCGAAGAGCTGTGGTATCAGGTGGCGCGCAAGCTGCTGACCGAGGATCGCCCCGAACTGCTGGCGGTAATGTTCGATGGTGCCGACAAAATCATGCACCAGGCCTGGCAATTCATCGACCCGGATCTGGAACCACAGCAGCCCGATGACCACTTCAGGGAGATGCAAGCGCTGTGCATGGAATACTTCAGCCGCCTCGACAGCTACATAGAAGGAATGGTAGAAGTCGCCGGCCCCGAGAGCCGGGTCTTCCTCGCCTCGGATCACGGCTTCACCACCACTACCGATGTGGTGCGCATTAACCGTTACCTGAGCGAACTGGGCCACCTGGTCTACCGTGAAGTCGGCCAGAGCGATGCCGAGCAGCGCCGAGCCAACAGCCCCTTCGCCTATCTCGACTGGGATAAGACGGTGGCCTTCTGCCCCACCCCGTCGAGCAACGGCATCCATATCCGCGTTGCCAAAGAACCGGGACAACCGGGAATTCAGCCTGATGAGTACGACAGCTTCCGCAGCAAACTCATCGAACAGCTCTATGAGCTGCGCGACCCTGGCGACGGTGGTCAGGTGATCACCGAGGTGCTGCTGCGCGAGGATGTGTTTGCCGGCGAGGCGATGGAGCAGGCGCCGGATCTCACCCTGGTGCTACGTGACTTCGGTTTTGTCTCCATCCGCAACCTGGAGCCCAGCGTGGTGCAGCGCAACTTCCCGGCAGGCACCCACCACCCGGACGGTATTTTTCTAGCCTCAGGTCCCGGCATCGTCGATGGCGAAGTGGGTGAAGGACAGAAGGTGGCAGATATGACCGCCGCCTTCCTCTATAGCCTGGGCCTGCCGATACCCGAGGATATTGACGGCCGCGTCCCCCGCGCCGCCTTCACGACCGATCAACTGATTAACCAGCCGGTGGTACGTGGTGAACCGACCCTGGCAGTAGATGACGGCAAGGTCGACACGGCGGGAGCTGCCAAGGTGGCCACCCCCAGCGAAGAGGAAAAGAAGAAGCTCCTCGACCAGCTGGCAATGCTCGGCTATCTGGAAGAGTAAT
The DNA here is from genome assembly GCA_041555695.1 of Thiohalomonadaceae bacterium. Classification (GTDB taxonomy): domain Bacteria; phylum Pseudomonadota; class Gammaproteobacteria; order Thiohalomonadales; family Thiohalomonadaceae; genus JAPHSX01. The sequence continues at coordinate 3,729 of JBFFJV010000079.1, forward strand.
GCCGCAACTCTGCCTGCCCTCGGTCGAGCTGAACTATATGCAGCTCCCCTGTAGCCCGGCCTCCCCGCTCGACGGGGAGGCCGATGGGCAGCCTTCGTCCTGTAATAATCTGGTACTGATCCACGGCCTGGCAGCCAATCTCGCCTTCTGGCATGCGGGCATCGCCATGCCGTTGCGTCATGTAGCCAACCTCGTTTCCTACGATCTACGCGGTCACGGACACTCCAGCGCACCGAGCAGTGGTTACCGCGCAGAACAGATGGTCGATGACCTGCTACAACTGCTCGATCACCTGGGGATCGAACGGGCACACCTGCTGGCCCACAGCTTCGGTGGCACCATTGCCGTCTTATTCGCCCTGCACCATCCAGAAAGGGTGCAAAGTTTGATCCTTGCCGACAGTCGCCTGCGCGCGATCCAGCCACGGCAACCCCTGAGCGAATGGAGTCACTGGCCGCAGTGGCAGAAGATGTTGCGCCGCGCCGGCATCGAGCTGGATGAAAATGATCCGGAAGGGGGGTATCAGATGCTGATAGAGATGGCCCGCCTGCAGGAGGAAAACCCGCAAATGGCCCGCCACCTGCCCCGCCTGTTCAGCATGGGTGGGGGTGGGCGCGCCCGCGGCAGACGCCGCGCCAATGTCGCCATGCGCTGGCTGCGGATTCAGGAGGAGACCTCAATACGCAGCGACTTCGCCAACGACGACAGTATTCACGTAGAGGACCTTAAGCGATTAAAGATGCCGGTGCTCGGCCTCTACGGTGAGTACTCCAATACCCTGCCGACAGCACGGGCCATGCAACGCATCTGCCCCAACTACCACCTGCATATCATCGCCAAGGCAGGCCACTTTTTCCCCCTTTCACAGCCGAAACGCCTGGTGCGTGCTACCATGCGCTTCCTTGCCGCGCAACGCGACGGCACCCTGATCAATGGAGAACAGGCGTAGCATGAGCAGCCCAGCCAAAGCCACCCGCCCTTTCGAGCCCGGCCCTGCGCCAGGACTCAACCGGCACGACTTCAAGCAGCTGGTGCCCAACGGCATTGGCGATCAGTACAACGCCTATCCCCACTCTATGATCTGGTACAAGGGAAGACTGTTCGTCGGTACCACGCGCGCCAACCTGTGCATGCTCAAGGTCTCGAAGATGCCGACCAACCTCGGCGAATTCTGGCCGGTGGACTGTCCCGACAACCTCTATGAGCTGGATATGCGTGCGCAGATCTGGTCCATTGATGTGCAGAGCGGTAAGCACGAGCTGGTCTACACCTCGCCGATGATCGACGCCAGGGACGGCTCCCTCATTCCCCGCGATATGGGCTATCGCGGCATGGCCGTGTTTCAGGGTGAATCCGATGCTGAACCGGCACTCTATGTCTCCACCTACGCCTCAGCCAAAGGCCCCGGGCCACTGGTACTGCGCAGCACCGACGGGGTGAATTTCGAGCCGGTTTCTGAATATGGTCTCACCGGCCTGCCGATCACCACCATCCGCACCCTGATCCCTTTTAATGGCTGGCTGTTCACCGCCCCCACCGGGGTTGCCGGCGGCAGTCCGAACATCTCCAAATTGCCGATGGTTTATGCCAGCCGCGACCCCTCGAGGGGCGACTGGCAGGTAGTCAATGAACCCGGTTTCAACGATGAAGAGAACATTGTTATCTTCGAGATGTACGCCTACGAAGACTACCTCTACGCAGGCACCGGAAACCTCAGCGGTTATCAGGTGTGGCGCACAAAGGCCGAGGGCGCGCCCCCCTTCAAGTGGGAGAAGGTCCTCACCCGAGGTGCCTACCGCGGCAGCCTCAATCAGGGCGTCGTCAGCTTCCAGGGCTTCAAGGGCGCGCTCTACATTGGCAGTGGCATTCAAAACGGTGGCATCGACAGCTACCACGGCGTCGGCCCCGCCGCCCCCGAGCTGGTACGCTTTCACCCGGATAGCGGCGACTGGGATCTCATCGTCGGCCAGGCGCGACAGACTCCGCGCGGCTTTAAAAAACCGATCTCAGGCTATCGCCCCGGCTTCGACAACTTCTTTAACGGCTACTTCTGGCGAATGGCCGAGCACGACGGCTGGATCTACATGGGCACCTTCGACTGGAGCCTGATGCTGCGTTATGCCAACCGCGACAACTGGCCAGCCTGGTTCCGGCGTATGGCCGAGAGCGTCGATGTAGAGAACATCGTCCATGACCAGTCGGGTTTCGACCTTTACCGCAGCTTCGATGGCGAGAACTGGCTGCCCGTGAGTACCGATGGCTTCGACAGCCCATACAACTACGGCATCCGCAGCCTCACCTCCACCCCGTATGGCCTTTGCCTCGGTACCGCCAACCCCTTTGGTCCGCGTGTCGCGGTACCCAACAAGCGCGGCGGCGGCTGGCACTATGAACACAACCCGCGCGGGGGCCTTGAGATCTGGTGTGGCCACAAAGATAACGAGGGGAACAAGCAGTAATGCGTCTGCTGCTGTTACTTATCGTGTTCATCGTCATCGCCCTGCTGGCGCAGAGGCTGCTGGCGCGCAGCGAACCTGAAGTCCAGGGGCTGCTCAAAGGCTCACTACAGCACAGCGGTAAAAACCGCCACTACCTCTACTACCTGCCAGAGGCACTGGATCCGGCGCGCCCGCTCCCCCTGCTGCTCGCCTTTCACGGCGGCGGCGGCAATGCCGCAGGCTTCGCCAACACCACAAAGCTGCACAACATCGCCGAACGGGAGGGTTTTATCGTCATCTATCCCCACGGCAGCGGTGCCGGCAAGCGACTGAAAAAACTGAGCTGGAATACCGCTATGCGTCCGCCACAGGGCTACGCCGAGGAGAACAATACCGATGATGTGGGCTTTATCCGCAGCCTCCTCAGCCACTTCGAGGCCGAGTATCCCATTGACTCACAACGCATCTACGCCACCGGCCTCTCCAAGGGGGCAATGTTCAGCTATCGTCTCGCCTGCGAGCTGAGCGGGCGCATCCGTGCCATCGCCCCGGTAGCCGGCCCCCTCACTTATGACGACTGCCTGCCCGCCGCGCCAGTGGCCCTGCTACATATCCACGGTGACAGCGACAACCACGTCCCCTTTGAGGGGGGACGCGGAGAATATACCGCACGCAAATTACTGCACGGCTATCCCGCCGCGAAGCGAGGCATCGAACTGTTCCGTCGCGCTGCCAGCGCCTCAGAAAAGCCCCAGCCGCTACAGCTCGGTCGCGAGACCCGCTGCTTCGACTACCCGGGAGGCAAAAGCCCGGTGCGCTACTGCCTGGTTAAGGATGGCGGTCATGCCTGGCCCGGCAGCCGTAAAAAAGCGTGGCAGCGTGCCCGCAATGTTAACGTCAGCAATGACATCAATGCCTCAGAAGAAATATGGCGTTTCTTCAGCTCCCTGGCACAACAGGACAAGATAAAACACTGATGCCGCAACCACTGATCATCCTCACCTGCATGCGCTCCTACTCCTCGCTGGTGAGCACCATGCTTGGCCAGCACCCGCAGATGTATGGCATGCCGGAGCTCAACCTGTTCCTGATGGACCGGATAAAAATGATGCTCACCGTTTTCAACCGCCTGCGCCCCAACACGATGCACGGCCTCTACCGCAGCGTGGCCGAACTGGAATTCGGTGGTCAGGGACCGGAGCAGATCGCCCAGGCGCAGGCCTGGGTAAAAAAACGCCAGGGCTGGTCCAGCAAACGCATGTTCGCTCATCTGGCCAAGGCGGTAGCACCTCGTATTATGATTGAGAAAAGCCCCAGCACCCTGCTCAAGGCAGACTTCGTCGAACGTGCCTATGAGTTTCTACCCAATGCCAACTACCTGCACCTGGTGCGCCACCCTCGTGCCACCACCCGTTCTATCGACACCATTATGCGTGAGACCGAAAGGAAGACAGGTAAGGCCAAGCGCGACAAGGACCCGGAGGAGCTCTGGCTGGATAATAACCGCCATGCCATCGAACTGATGGAGCGCCTGGCGCCGGGGCAGGGGATGCGGATCCGTGGAGAGGACCTGCTGCAGGAGCCTGAGTACTACCTGGGACAGATCTGCAACTGGCTTGAAATCCGTGATGACGAGGAGGCCATCGAGGCCATGCTCCACCCCGAGCTCTCCCCCTATGCCCATGTCGGCCCCAACGGCGCCCGCTTCGGCAACGACCCCAACTTCCTGGGTAACCCCTACTTTACCCAGCGAGAGATCCCTGAGCAGTCACTGATTGGCCCCCTGGAATGGGCGGATGGAGAGCGTGAGTTCAGCCCTGAGACTGTGACAATTGCCAGAGAACTGGGTTACAGCTAACATGCCCAACGGCACTTGATGAGTGAATATTCATAAGGAATCGATAACAACCATGTACCAACCCCTGTTTATCCTCTGCCCCGGGCGCTCCTTCTCCTCGGTGGTGTGCAGCATGCTTGGCCAGCACAGTGCCCTGCACGGCGTACCGGAAGTCAATCTCTTCCTCACCGAGACGCTCGGTCAGCTAGTGGACCTTGCCGAACGCAAGCGTAAAAAGCATATGCTACACGGTCTGGTACGGGTTCTCGCAGAACTGGAATTCGGTGACCAGAGTGATGAGAGCGGCGACAAGGGGTGGCAGTGGATCGAAGAGCATCGCGACTGGACCACCACCAGGGTTTATCACTACCTGTGTGATCTGATGGGGCCACAGCAGTGCGTCGACAAAAGCCCGGTCTACGGTGCCAAAGTCGACTACCTTGAGCGCCTCTACCGCGCCTTTCCTGACGCCTACTTCCTGCACATTGCCCGCCACCCCAGGGCCACCGGAAACTCGCTCTACCGGGTCTACGCCGCCAAGGCCGCCCTTGGCAGGATACACAACTTCAGCACCGACAATGCCAAGGTGGAAGAGCACTGGATCAAGAGCCATCGCAACATCTTCGAGTTCACCGACCGACTGCCGCCGGGCCAATGCCTGCGCTTACAGGGCGAGCTGCTGCTCAACAACCCTCAGCCCTATCTGCAACAGATCTGCGAGTGGATGGGCATTGACGACAGCGAGGCCGAGATCGAGGCGATGCTACACCCCGAGGGCTCACCCTATGCCAACTTCGGCCCACGTAGCGCCCCCTACGGCAACAACCTCGGCTTTCTTGAAAACCCGAAGCTTCGCATCGGCGGCCTGAAACAGCTGAGTCTAAAAGGCCCGCTGGAATGGCTCGAGGATGAGGGGGAATTCTCCCGCGAGACCGTCGACCTGGCACACCAACTCGGTTACCAATAAATCATGAATCAGCAAAATACACATACCCACTCAGGTTTTATTGAGCTACAGGTACCCGGCTGTGATGAGGCCGCCGAATACCGTATCCAGAGTGCCGCCACCTACAACAGCAGACTGATACTCGGCATTGCCGCCTTTAGTGGTGATGAGGAGGAGGCTGGTGAGACATTCCTCCTGGCCTACGATCCCGAGGAGGAGCAGTGGGAAGAGCTCTATCGAGCGGCGATAGAGCCGCAGGTGGTTCGCCGCAACGGGCTGCGCCATCCATTGCCCTTTGAACTCGGGCTGAAGGCAATGGCCGAGCACCAGGGTGCCCTCTACATCAGCCTGGTAAGCCTGAAACAACCACTACTACTTCGCCTTGAGGGGGAACAACTCGAGGAGCTGAGCCCACCCGACGCCCCCTTCGGCAGTCTGTTGAGCTGGAACGGCCACCTCTTTGGCGCCGCAGTTGGGCGGCTAAGCGACAGC
>JBFFJV010000080.1:0-9323 GCA_041555695.1 Thiohalomonadaceae bacterium
ATATGCCTTCCGTACGCGTAAAAGAGAACGAGCCCTTCGATATCGCCCTGCGTCGCTTTAAGCGCAGCTGTGAAAAAGCCGGTGTACTGTCTGAAGTGCGTCGTCGCCAGGCCTACGAGAAGCCCACCGCCGTTCGCAAGCGTAAGCAAGCCGCCGCTGTTAAGCGTCAGCAGAAGAAGACCTTCCGCGAGCAGAACCGCTCCAAGCGTCTCTACTAAGTCGCTCTGCTGGCACCGGGAATTCAATTCAAATGGCCGATACACTCAGAGAGCAGCTTACTGCTGATATGAAAGATGCCATGCGCGCCAAAGATAAGGAGCGCCTCGGCACGGTTCGTCTGATCCTCGCTGCAATTAAGCAGCGTGAGGTGGATGAGCGTATCGAGCTGGATGACACTCAGGTGCTGATGGTACTGGACAAGATGCTGAAGCAGCGTCGCGACTCCATCAAACAGTACCGCGATGCCGGACGCGAAGAGTTAGCAGCGGTAGAGGAGAGCGAGATTGTCGTGATCCAGCACTACCTGCCTGCCGCGCTCAGCGACGAGGAGATCGAGACCCTTATCGAAGAGGCTGTCGTCGCCAGTGGTGCCGAAGGCATGAAAGATATGGGTAAGGTAATGGGCCAGCTTAAGCCTAAGCTGCAGGGCCGTGCCGATATGGGACAGGTCAGTGGCAAGATTAAGGCTCGCCTTTCCACCTAGCAGACTGTTGGAAAGCCTCATACGGCACGCTCCGACATTAAAATCCGACTCAAAATGCCCTTTTACGATCTGTAAACTCCGCTTTTTCGCCGTATTTTACCTTGTCTCACACTCGCCAGAGACTTTCCAGCGGCCCGCTAAATTAATGGCAACTGCCTCCTTGATGTTGATACCGCTACAATAGGCCATGGCAGGAAAAATTCCCCAGCACTTCATCGACGATCTAATCAATCGTGTCGATATTGTCGAGCTCATCGACGGTCGTGTGCCGCTTAAAAAGGCGGGCCGCGAATACCATGCCTGTTGTCCCTTTCATAACGAAAAGACCCCCTCTTTTACCGTCAGTCCGACCAAGCAGTTCTATCACTGTTTCGGCTGTGGTGCCCACGGCACCGCTATCGGCTTCCTTATGGAATACGACCACATGGAGTTCGTCGAGGCGATCGAGGAGCTGGCAAAGAGTGTCGGGGTGGAGGTGCCGCGCGAGGTCTCGGAAAACCGCGCACGACAGGATAAAAGTGCCCCCGATCTCTACGACCTGATGCAACGTGCGGCCAATTTCTACAGCCAGCAGCTGCGCCTTCATCCCGAGTCCAATCCGGCGATCGCCTATCTGAAGGATCGCGGTCTCTCCGGTGAGGTGGCCCGGGACTTTGGCATCGGTTACGCCCCGCCCGGCTGGGACAACCTGTTCAAGGCGATGGGCGGACAGAATCCGCAACTTCTGATCACTGCCGGGCTACTGGTAGAAAAAGAGGGCGGCAAGCGTTACGACCGCTTTCGCGAACGCATTATGTTCCCCATCCGTGACCGTCGCGGGCGGGTGATCGGCTTTGGCGGACGGGTGCTGGGAGACGACAAGCCGAAATACCTCAACTCCCCCGAGACCCCGATCTTCCACAAAGGACGTGAGCTCTACGGCCTCTATGAGGCACGCCAGGCACTACGCGATCTGCCGCGCCTGATGGTAGTCGAGGGCTATATGGATGTGGTGGCGCTGGCGCAGTACGGCATTCGCTACGCTGTCGCCAGCCTCGGTACCGCCGTCACCGCCGATCACCTGGAGCAGCTGTTCCGCGCCACCGAAGAGGTGGTGTTCTGCTTCGATGGTGACCGTGCCGGGCGCGATGCCGCCTGGCGCGGTCTGGAGATCGCCCTGCCGCACATGCGCGACGGCCGTCGCCTGCGCTTTATGTTTATGCCCGACGGCGAGGACCCGGATACACTGGTACGCCAGATCGGCAGCGCAGCCTTCGAACAGCAGCTCACCGATGCCCCTTCACTGGATGAGTTTCTGATCGAGCAGTTCAAACAGCAGGGCGACTTTAAACGCATGGACGGACAGGCCCGTCTGGTGGAACAGAGCCGTCCGTTGCTGGCCAAACTTCCCGAGGGGATCTACCGCCACAAACTGCTGGAGCGCCTTGCTCCACTGGCCAATATTGCCCCCGAGCAGCTGGCGCAGATGCTCGGTCTGGGTGGTGTCAGCAGCAGCCCCGCGCCAGTTCGCCGCCAGTCACCCGCACGCCCTGCTGGCGGCAAGCAACAGCCCTCGCAACTACGCCATGCCATTACCCTGTTGCTGCAATACCCAGAACTGGCCGCCACCGCCGGAGATCCACAGCGCTTCGTGCAGCTGCAGCAACCGGGCGTGGCTTTGTTGATTGAATTACTTGATCTCCTGCAGGCCAATCCCCATCTAACAACTGCAGCGCTACTGGAACACTGGCGCGGTCGCGATGAAGAGCGTCACCTCTTCACCCTGGCGCAGCGGGAATTGCTGCTTAACGCCGAACAGGACGATCTGGAAAAAGAGTTTCTCGGAGCCGTTCGTGGCCTGGAGCAGCAGCTAGTGCGCCAGCGCCATCAGGAGTTGTCTCAAAAGCCCTTTGGTGAGTTAACGACCGAAGAGCGCACTGAATATCAGACTTTGCTACAAAAATTGCGATAATTGTCACATTTATGTCACAAATGACATGGCGCAATGAAATAGCCCGTCTATATTCAAAACATCAAAATCTAAAGTTATCCACAGGATGCGTACAGAGTTGCGTAAATAGTCTATAATGTGGAGTTTTTCTACGCCCTCAGGGGCCATGAACGTAGTGAGTATATCTAGCGATGGCGCAGCAATCTCAGGAATCACAACTTAAACTACTTATCGCCCGTGGTAAAGAGCAGGGTTATCTGACCTATGCCGAGGTGAATGATCACCTGCCGAGCGACATTGTCGATCCGGATCAAATCGAAGATATCATCAGCATGATCAACGACATGGGCATTACCGTTCATGAAGTGGCTCCCGATGCCGACGCCCTGCTAATCACCGGTGATGCCGTCAGCACCGACGAGGATGCCGCCGAAGAGGCCGCCGCCGCACTCGCCTCCGTCGACAGTGAATTTGGCCGTACCACCGACCCGGTACGCATGTATATGCGTGAGATGGGTGCGGTAGAGCTACTCACCCGTGAAGGTGAGATCAAGATAGCCAAGCGCATCGAAGAAGGCATGAAGCAGATGCTGATGTCGCTGGCCAGCCACCCCGAGACCATCGCTTCTCTGCTTGGTGAATTTGCCAAAGTCGAGGCCGAAGAGCTGCGCCTGGCCGATGTTGTCACCGGCTTTATCGACCCCAACGAGAGCGACGAGCCTGTTGCACCCGCCGCCGCCAAGAGCGATGACGATGATGATGAGGCGGAAGAGGAAGACACCGGTCTCGATATCGAAGAGGTGCGTGAGCGCATCAAGGCACTGGAGAAGCTGCACAAGCGCACCGTCAGCGCCATAGCTAAACACGGTAAAGGCTCCACGCAGGCCGCCAAACTGCAGGATGAACTGACCGCAGCCTTTATGGAGTTCCGCCTGGCACCCAAGCTGGTCGACCGCATGGTACAGAGCCTGCGCGGGCTGGTGGAGCGTATTCGCAGCCACGAGCGCAGCATTATGGATCTGTGCATTAACGTCGCCAAGATGCCGCGTAAGGAGTTCATCTCCAGCTTCCCGGAGAATGAGACCAACCTCGACTGGCTGAAGGGGCACACCAAGTCCACCAAGCCCTACGTCAAGGCGCTCAAGGAGCAACAGGAAGAGGTGCTACGCTTCCAGAACAAGCTGGCCAATCTTCAGGTCGAGTGCGGCATGTCGATCGCCGAGATCAAAGACATCAACCGTCGCATGTCCATCGGTGAGGCCAAGGCACGCCGGGCCAAGAAAGAGATGGTCGAGGCCAACCTGCGTCTGGTTATCTCCATCGCCAAGAAATACACCAACCGCGGCCTGCAGTTCCTCGACCTGATCCAGGAGGGCAACATCGGCCTGATGAAGGCGGTCGACAAGTTCGAATACCGCCGCGGCTACAAGTTCTCCACCTACGCCACCTGGTGGATTCGTCAGGCCATCACCCGCTCCATCGCGGACCAGGCCCGAACCATCCGTATCCCGGTCCACATGATCGAGACCATTAACAAACTCAACCGTATCTCCCGCCAGATGCTGCAGGAGATGGGCCGCGAGGCGACCCCCGAAGAGCTGGCTGAGCGTATGGAGATGCCGGAGGACAAGATCCGCAAGGTACTGAAGATCGCCAAGGAGCCTATCTCCATGGAGACCCCCATCGGTGATGACGAAGATTCACACCTGGGAGACTTCATTGAGGACGGCAATGTTCTCTCGCCGGTCGAGTCTGCCACCGCCGAGGGCCTCGGCGAGGCGACCCAGGAGGTGCTGGAAGGCCTTACCGCCCGCGAGTCCAAGGTACTACGCATGCGCTTTGGTATCGACATGAACACCGACCACACCCTCGAAGAGGTCGGCAAACAGTTCGATGTTACCCGTGAGCGTATCCGTCAGATCGAAGCCAAGGCACTGCGCAAACTGCGCCACCCAAGCCGCTCGGAGCAGCTGCGTAGCTTCCTCGACTCAGAGGGTAAGTAAACTTTACGTTTACTTAAGGCAACAACAGAAAACGGCACCCTCGGGTGCCGTTTTTATTTGTCTTGCAGTAAGCAATCAGGGTTGTGTAGTTCTGCATGACAATTTGAACACAATAAGCGGCACTTTTTTGCCTCTACCAGAATGGATTCCCACTTCCGATTCGATAGCGCACGCAGGTCAAGCTGAAATGATTTACTCTCTGGATTGATATGATGAAACTCCAGTGCAGAATAATTTCTGTCATAACTGCAAAGCCCACACTTTCCGCCATTGAGCTTAATCAAACGAATCTTCCGCTCACGACCTCTGAGTTGTTGTGCCTGGTACGACTGAAGAGACTGGTTGGTGTAACTATTCTTACACGCTCTTGAACAGTACTTCTTCTGACGACCGCTCAACTCCTGCCCACAACTTAAACACTGTTTCATATCGTTAACCGATTGAGATTATGTCTAAAAACATAATCTTAAACATTATTTACTGTCATATCAGAGACTATGTAACATTTTTTCCGTATAATTCCCGACTCCGGGCCTATAGCTCAGTTGGTTAGAGCAGGGGACTCATCAAAATGGTGCGTCCATATCGAAAGATATGGAATGAACGGGATGAATTCAGGGGACTCGTAGCAGTACGGCTGCCGACAACCCTGAGCCAAGCCGAGGGTACACCCTCGGAAGGTGCAGAGACTACCTGAGGACTTCAGTGTCCTTAATAACAGGCTAGAGCTTCCCGCACCCTAACAGCGCAAAATTTTGCGGTCTGAGGGTGGTGATATAGTCCACTTCCGTTAGAAATAGCGGGGAGAGTGAATCCCTTGGTCCTTGGTTCAAGTCCAAGTAGGCCCACCAAAACTCAAAGGCTTATACCATACGGTATAAGCCTTTTTTAATGGATAAGCGTTTAGCCATTACCTTACGACTCCTCGCGTTGCTGACTGAGGTAGTTGTAGTACTCCCGGCGGTAGGCCTCAAGCTGCTGCTCTATCAGCTCTTCGTCTACCCCGGCGGCGGTGAGGGCGAAACGTGAGAGTTGCAGGCTGGCCTCAAGGTTCTCGGAGGCGACACCGGTGGCACCAATATTAATCAGCTCTTCACAACGATGGCGACTGTGGCCACGGGCAAAGATCGGTAGCTCGGGATAATGGCGGCGCACCTCGGCAACGACATGTTGCACCACCTCCGGACTATCAATGGCCACGACCATCAACCTGGCATGGGCCACACCGGCACTGTGCAGTACATCGGCTTGCGCCGCATTACCAAAATAGACGGCGTAGCCATTGCCCCGCCCCTTTGCCACTATCGGCTGACGCTGTTCAATAGCCACGTAGGAGACACCCGCCTGTTGCATCAGCGTGGCGACACGCATCCCCATACGCCCAAACCCGGCGATCAGCACCTCCGGTGCCTCCTCTCCCGCGCTGGCTTCCAGCGGCTCGCCCTCCTCCTCAACCTCTGCCACCTCCTGTTGCAGGCGCGAGCGCATGGATAACAGCGGAGTCATGACCATGCTTAGCGCCACCACCAGTAGCGCCTCCTGATAGAGCTGGCCTTCCAGCAGCCCTGCATACAGCGCAGCACCAAACAGGACAAAGGCGAACTCACCACCCTGCGCCAGCAACAGTGCGCTACGCCTGGCCGCCAGCTTGCTCACTCCGAAAAGGCGCGCAACACCAAACAGCACCACCGCCTTGATAACAATCAGCGAGACCAGCATAAAGAGGATCTTACCCGGTGAGGCAAGCAGCACCGACAGGTCGACCGTCATCCCCACCGCCATAAAGAATAGCCCGAGTAATATGGCGCGAAACGGCTGGATATCGGCCATGATCTGGTGACGAAACTCCGAATCGGCGATCAGCAGACCGGCCAGAAAGGCCCCCATCGCCATCGACATTCCTGCCTGCTCAATAATGACAGCGGTACCAAGTACCAGCAGTAGTGCAGTGGCGAGAAAGATCTCCTGGCTGCCGTGCAGCGCCACCTGATGCAATACCGGGCGCAGGAAGTAACGGCCGAACACGATCACCGCCATCACCATCACCAGGGCCTCGATGATCGCCAGTCCAATATCTCCTCCCAGCGAGGTCTCGGGCTGCGCCAGCAGCGGCACCAGTGCCAGAAACGGCACCACTGCCAAATCCTGCAGCAGCAGGATGGCGAAGGCCGTACGACCGTGACCGCTCCCCAGTTCATGCCGCTCGGTAAGGATCTGCAATACAAAGGCCGTGGAGGAGAGGGCCAGACCCAGGCCAAGCATCAGCGCCACCCGAGGCTCTACAGAAAAGGCCATCAGCGCCAGTGTCAGCACCAGACCGGTCAGCAACACCTGGGCACTACCCATACCGAAGACCTGGCGCCGCATCAGCCACAGGCGTGCAGGCTTGAGCTCAATACCGATGATGAATAACAGGAACACGACCCCTAGCTCGGCGAGCCCACGCACCTCCTCCACCTCAGTGACCAGTGCCAGACCACCGGGACCGATCAACATGCCGGCCGCAAGAAAGCCGAGTACCGCCCCGAGGCGAAGAAACTGGAACAGGGGCACGATGAGTACCGCCGCGCCAAGAAGAATCAGGGTTTCAATAAGTCCATCGTGCGTCACAACAATGCTTCCATTAGAGGCTGTTCCAACAGTCTATCTACACATTTCAACAACAACAACCAGTACGCGCCCGCCATATCTCGTACAGGGTGCTATGCTCTTTGTAGCGCTTTACTAACTGGATCACCTTGATGAATATTCGCCACCTTGTGCTTTTTATTGTTGTATTGAGCATAGGCTTTTTCCTGCAGCAACTCGACCACTACCTTACACAGTGGGATGCACTACACCTCCTCAGGTCAGAGGTGATACAGCGCTCTGCTCAGATTGAAGATGTGATGTATCAAGAAGATGCGCTACGACAGCAGCTGAAACAGGCCGAACAGCGCAATGCGCAGTTACGACGCCTGTTCCCTGAGACCTTGCAGGCAGAACAACTGGAACAGCATGTGGCGGCACTCGCCAGCCAGCACCACATTAAGGTCCTCGCCACCCGAACGGCAATCAATAGCCGCCCGGGGTATAGCGAGGCCACCATCGACATCACGCTGGAGGCCGCAGATGCCCCGGCAAAACGCTTTATGCGAGAACTCAAATCGATTCCCCGGCGAATACATATCGTGCCACCCGAGAAGCGCGGCAAGAAAAACATTCACCTTTTAATTATAGTTTATGCCGTCCCTAAAGAGCCCATAGAGACCTTCATGCCTCCCCACTGTATCGAGATGCCGGCCGGGCTATGGCTGCCGCCACTGCAGGACAGGCTCACCCTGCTTTATAAGGACTACAGTAAACAGTGCCACTTTGTCACCAGCTATGCCGGGCGTTATCTTGAGCAACTGCGCCTGCTGGCCCTGCAAAAAGATAACACCCGGCTACAGGTGATCGAACAGCAGTTGCGCAACAGGCCTTGAACTCGACAGCCTATCTCAGCCATCCCCTGTTTCTGCAACATGAGATGGGGCAATACCACCCGGAGAGCCCCGCCCGCCTGCGGGCAATTTACCAGCAGCTTGTCGCCACCGAACTCTATGCACAACTACACCACCACCGTGCACCGCCAGCCGCCACAGCGGCTATCCTTCGAGTCCACCAGCCGGACTACCTGCGCACTCTGCAACAAACGGCACCACCGCAGGGGTATGTGCAGCTCGACCCCGACACGGCGATGAATCCGCACACTCTACAGGCGGCGTACCATGCTGCGGGAGCTGGTATCAGGGCGGTCGACCTGGTGATGAATGGCGAGGTCGATAACGCCTTCTGCGCAGTGCGTCCGCCTGGCCATCATGCCGAACCGGGGCATGCCATGGGTTTCTGCTTTTTAAACAACATCGCCATCGCCGCAGCCTATGCACTGCAACAACCTGCTCTCCAACGGATAGCGATTATCGACTTCGACGTGCACCACGGCAACGGCACTGAAACGGTATTTCGCGGTGATCAAAGGGTGCTCCTCTGCTCCAGCTTCCAGCACCCCTTCTATCCCGGCACCCGGCTTAATAATGCCCCACCCAACATTATTCATGCGCCGATGCAGGCCGGTGACGGCAGCGAGGTATTTCGCTCACTCTACGATGACAAAATCTTTCCGGCAGTGGAGGCATTCGCGCCACAGCTGGTCCTGGTCTCTGCCGGCTTTGATGCCCATAGCGAAGACGATATGTCGGGGCTGCAGCTGGTTGATGAGGATTACATCTGGATTAGTGAGCGTATTGTCGAACTGGCTGGCCGTCACGCCAGCGGACGCATCGTCTCGCTACTGGAGGGGGGCTATGCCCTGGAGGCTCTGGGGCGCTGTGTTGCACACCACATCGCAGCGCTGAGCGGAAAACCACTCTAAATCGATGCCGGCTCGCCATAGAGGCGTCCACGCCGTATTAGCGCCTTCTCTACCTCAACCGCCAGCAACACCACCGAGGAGAGAGCAAAACAGACTCCCAGGTCGACTAGCGGCAACGGCTGGGTCTTGAAGATGGGATTCAGCGCAGGTAAATAGATCACCGCCAGTTGCATCGCTACGGTAAGGAGCACTGCCCCCAGCATCGGCAGGTTGCTGGTGAGACCCAGCTGACACAGCGAGACACGCTCACTGCGCACCGCCAGTGAGTGAAACAGCTGTGAAAAGGTGAGCACG
>JBFFJV010000081.1:0-9196 GCA_041555695.1 Thiohalomonadaceae bacterium
CCGCCTCGACCAGCTGTTCATAAAAACCAAGCTGATCTCGACCATTTTCCTTGGCGTAGTAAAGCGCCTTGTCGGCACGGTCAAACACATCAGAGACCATATCCCCGAGCCCTGCCTGACTTAACCCGATGCTTATGGTGACTTTATCAATTTGAGCGAAAGAATGGCCACTCACGGTATGACGAAACCGTTCAAGCACCGCAATAGCGTTCTCCTCGCTCGTCGCCACGAGTATCACCACAAATTCCTCGCCACCGTATCGAAAGAGTAAGTCACTGTCACGAAAAGACTTGCGCATTAGTTGTGCCAGAAGCAGTAGAACCTCATCACCGTAGAGGTGCCCATAACCGTCATTGATGCGCTTAAAATGGTCTATATCAATAACACCGATCCAGCAACTACCCATCGCCCCTGACTCACGGCGTTCATTATTGACCAACCGCGTTACAGTATTGGCTGTTTCCGGCTGCTGATTTTTCTCCCCGGTAAGAATCTGGATAATGCGCTTGTCGAAGGTCTTACGGTTTAACAGCCCGGTCAGGGTATCTGTTTCACTGTCGTGAATAATGGTATAGATATTTTCAAAGATACGAAGCATCCCGACAACGGTTTGCCGGTCCTCTTCACTGAGTTTGCTGGCGACAATACTCAGAACGCCATAACGCTCTTCACCGGTTTGCACCGGCAGCAACAAACGTATCAAGCCATTATCCAGTGACTGCAGACAGCTTGCCGGATCCGACTCGATACAGGAAGTCACCTCTTGCGGACACTCAAGACAGTACTCTCTTGGCGTGATGAGGTGCTGCTGTGGATTGCCAACCCGGCTTACCTTGTCAACAGTATACCCGTCAACAGTGTGGATATTATGCGTCAAGCTGAGCTCTTCGGCATGCAACAGATCCATCATGCCGCTTAAGAGGCATTCCTCCAGAAAGGCCTTATCGCGCTGCCTGGTCAGAGTCACCAGTGACTGAATCAGTTCATCCGACTGCATCATTGAATAGCATCACCTTAATGATTACGCTTTCTCCACCCCGTCTAGATTTAGTCAGGGTAATCAATAGGGAAATGGCGATGATGAAGAGGAGATTCAACCCTGATCGACCATTATTTTTCCAAATTATCCTAGCAATTCAATCAGTTATACAACTACTTCTTTGTAAAGAGTGCAATTGACTCAACATGCGCCGTATGGGGAAACATATCCATCACCCCGGCCTTTTCCAGAGTGTAGCCATGCTCATTGACCAGCAGCCCGGCATCGCGTGCCAGTGTTGAGGGATTGCAGGCGACATAGACGATGCGCTTAACACCTAGCCTGGCGATATGCGGGATCGCCTCCTGTGCACCATCACGAGCCGGATCCAGCAAGACCTTGTCGAAGCCCTGTGACCACCACGGTAGAGACTCCACCTCCTTGGCCAAATCCGCCACATGAAACTCGACATTCTCAATACCATTGAGTTGCGCATTTTCGTTCGCACGCTGTACCAGGATATCCAGCCCTTCGACGCCCACTACCTCCCTGGCTCGACGTGCCAACGGCAGGGTGAAGTTACCGATACCACAGAACAGGTCAAGTACGCGCTCGTCCTCTTTCACCTCCAGCAGTTCAATGGCATAAGGCACCATCTTGCGATTGATGTCGGTATTGACCTGGGTAAAGCCGGTCGGGGTGAAGTTAAACTTTACGTCAAACTCAGGCAGCTCATAACTTAGCTGGATCTGCTCCGGCCACAGCGGCTCAACACTATCCGGACCGCCCGATTGCAGGAAGAAACGCAGGTCGTGCTGCCTGGCATGGGCAATCAGCTTCTCCTTGTCTTCATCACATAGCGGATCGAGGTTGCGGAATACCAGTGCAGTCTGGGTATCGTCTACAGCGACCTCGATCTGGGCGATGCGGTTACTTGCCACCAGTGAGCCGATAAGCTCGCTCAATTCCTCCAGGTGGCCGCCGACGCTGGGGTGCAGCACCTCGCAACGCAACATATTGGCGATGTAGGGGCTGCGCTTTTCACGAAAGCCGATCAACACACGTCCCTTGGCGGCAACATCCTTCACCCCCATGCGCGCCTTACGACGGTAACCCCAGTGAGGGCCGGTCAGCGGCGGCAGAACCTCTTTCGGGATGACCTTGCCGATACGCTCGAAGTTGTCCATCAATACCTGCTGCTTGGCGAGGATCTGCTCATTCTCATCCATGTGCTGCAGTGCACAGCCACCACAAAGGCCAAACACAGCGCACCTGGGTTCTACCCGTAGTGGTGATGCCTGGTGAACCTCCTGCACGACACCGACATCATAGGTTTTCTTCTTCTCTACGTAGATAAAGCTAACCTCTTCACCCTTTAACGCCCCCTCCACAAATACCGTCTTCTCATCCACCCGGGCAACGCCGCGTCCGTCGTGCGAGAGCGATTCGATAGTGACCCGTACCGGGTCTTTGGGGAGTTCTTTACGCTTACGTCGTCTTGCCATGTTATTTCCTGAAGAAATGTTATTTGCCACACAAGCCACAGAGAGCGCTCAAGATTAAAGCTGCTCCCGGCTACCGCTGTGCTCTGTGAAAGATTAAAGATTTTGCTTGCGCCTTATAGCGTCTTTGAGTGGGAGATAGTGTTGCTCACTCGTCCGGGAAGACCCCGGTTGAGAGGTAACGATCACCCCGGTCACAGATGATGGCGACGATTACCGCATTTTCCACCTGCTTCGACAGCTCCAGTGCCGCGGCCACCGCACCGCCCGATGAGATACCGCAGAAGATCCCCTCCTCTGCGGCCAGACGCCGGGTGGTGATCTCTGCCGCCTCTTGAGCGACATCAATAACCCGATCAACGCGACTCGCCTCGAAAATCGTGGGCAGATACTCCGGTGGCCAGCGCCGGATCCCGGGGATGCTCGCCCCCTCCATCGGCTGCACACCAACAATCTGGATATCGCTGTTAACCTCCTTTAAGTAACGAGAGGTTCCCATGATGGTACCGGTAGTCCCCATTGCACTGACAAAATGGGTAACCTGATGGTTGGTATCACGCCAGATCTCCGGACCGGTGGTTTCATAATGGGCCAACGGGTTATCCGGATTAGAAAACTGATCCAGCACCTTGCCCTTCCCCTCATCCTGCATCTGTAGTGCCAGATCACGTGCCCCTTCCATGCCGCTCTCACGGCTTACCACAATCAGCTCGGCACCATAGGCAGCCATCGCGGCACGCCGTTCCACACTCATATTCTCCGGCATGAGTAGCACCATCCTATAGCCCTTGATCGCTGCAGCCATCGCCAGGGCGATACCGGTATTGCCGGAGGTTGCCTCAATCAGGGTGTCTCCCGGCTTGATCTCACCCCGTGCCTCGGCATGCTGAATCATTGAAAGAGCGGGACGGTCCTTTACCGAACCGGCAGGATTATTACCCTCCAGCTTCACCAGAATGGTGTTACTGGTCTCACCCGCAAGGCGTTGCAGACGAACCAGCGGCGTATTACCGACAAAGGACTCAATAGTTGGGAAGGACATATCTGGCTATCTCTACTCAATTAAACCGGGTCGCGATTATAGCAGGCTTGTGTCACAACGCGATTAAGGCTAAATTTAATATACATTTATTAACAATGGAGGACACAAGGATGAGTTCTGCACTCAACGCAATTGATACCAATTTGGCACTGGAACGGGCGGGCGGCAATCAGGAACTGGCTCGCGAACTCTACCAGATGCTGCAAAATGAGCTTCCCAACTATCGCAGCACCACCCGTCAGCACTACGAAAATGGCGACTATGATGCCCTGCTGGAAGTGGTACACAAGTTACACGGTTCCACCACTTACTGCGGCGTACCGGCACTGAAAGAGGCCGCTGCGAGCATGGAGACCAATCTCAAGCAGGGTGCTGAATCGGCCTACGGTCAATGCCTGGAGCAGGTACTCAGTGAGATTCAGCGCCTTGAGCAGACTCCCGAGCTTGAGCTGTAACCCTTGCCCCTGTGCGGAGTAGCGTGACAGCAGCTCCGCCACCATCGCACCACATAAGCAAGATTATTCAATAAGTTAGCGCACATACTTGAACAACAGGATTAGTTTGGTAAACTCCTGTTGTAATGAATAAGAAGAATAGAGCGCTAACAATGTTACGACATCTCATTCCACTCCTTCTTCTGTGCTGCAGCGGCAGCATTGAAGCCTCGGTCGGTGAGCAGAAGGGTGCCGCTGAGGCACGAACCTATCAGCTAAAGACTATCGCCGTAGTACGCAGTGCACCCGAGGGGCAGATCGTCGATATCTGGAACAGCGACACCCTGTTCACCTCCAACCAGGTCAAAGGTGACTGGGTCAAGGTCACCGGTCACTTTCCCGATGGTAAGAAGTGGCAACCCAGCGCTCAGAGCGCCTGGGTCAACCGCCACTACATCACAACGGTAAAGCGCAAGGCGCAGCCCAAACGCTCCAGTCGCCCCGACGGGGTCGTGCGCTATATTGAGGTCGATAAGTCCAGTTTTGAACTACGCGTAGTGGAAAAGCAGCAGGATCAGGAGAAGGTACTGCTGAAGACCACCGTGGCGGTCGGTATGGATCGCTGCCTGCCCAAAGAGAAGGGCGGCAAATGCTATTACACCGATCCGGGGGAGTATAAGGTTCGCTGGAAGGTACACGACCCCGAGGGGATCGAGTGGTGCATCCCCAAGAGTATGGAAAAGGAGTACGCCTCCTCCATCGCCCGCGGCAAACGCTGTTTCCGCGGGGCTATCGGCAGCCATGCCCTGAATATCGGCAAGACCTACGCCATTCACGGCACCAGCAATGCGGCAAGCCTGGGCAAAAAGGTCTCCCACGGCTGCGTGCGTACCGCCAACCAGAAGATGGCGCGGATTTACGATTTAATGGATGTGGGCGATAAGGTCTATATCGTCGACTAGCTACAGTGCTGCCTTAACGTATACATCAAAGCGATGCTTCTTCCCCTTGATCTGCATCGTCGGCTTGCTATCAGCAAGGGCGGGGGCATAATCGGGACGTTTCACCACGACCCGCCTGGTGGCGATGCGCAACGCTGCCGTCAGTAACGCCCCCTCCTCTTCATCGACCCCCAGCAACTTTTGAAACAGCCGCATCTCTTTCTTCACCAGGGCGCTCTTCTGTTTGTGGGGAAACATCGGGTCGAGATAGACCACATCGGGAAATTCACGCTCATCAAGCGCATTCATCCAGCGGCTAGCATCGGCATGTACCAGACACATACGCTCCCTGATCAACGGCCCAACTTCCGCATCATCGCGGGCGCGTTCAAGCCCGTCGGCCAACAGGGCAGCTACCACCGCCGAGCGTTCGACCATGGTCACCCGGCATCCCAGCGAGGCCAGAACAAAGGCATCACGCCCCAGCCCGGCCGTGGCATCCACCACGCTGGGGTTATTCCCCCCCTTCAACCCTACCGCCTTGGCAATAGGCTGGCCACGTCCGCCACCAAAACGGTGTCGATGGCCGACAGCGCCACCGAGAAAATCGACAAACACCGGTCCGGGTGCATCATCCGCGATCTCGATAAGCTGTAATCGCTCGGGTGTCCGTTGCAGCTGAAAGTGAGCATCGCTGTTACTGGAAAACGGCAGTCCCCACTGCGTGGCTAACTGCTGCGCCTCAGCCTCCAGCGCATCATCGGTGGCGGTGATCACCACCTCGGTCTGTTCGATATCACTCATAGCGAGGTGAAAAGCCAGGAGACCGCCACTACCGCGGCAATAACCGCCACCAGGTCAGCAGTGAGGGCTGTCCACAGGGTGTGGCGGATACGTTTTATCTGTGCTGCGCCAAAGTAGACAGCCAGCACATAGAAGGTGGTCTCGGTGGAGCCCTGCAGGGTGGTCACCAGATAGCCGGTATAGCTGTCGGGGCCGATGGCCGGGTCATCGATAATCGAGGCCATCACCCCGTAGGCACCGGAGCCGGAGAGCGGCCGTAGCAGCGCCATCGGCAGTGCCTCGGCGGGCATGCCCAGGGCCAGCGTCCACTGGCCAATAAAGCCGACTACCGCATCAAGGGCGCCGCTGGCCCGGAACATTCCCACCGCCACCAGAATCGCGACTAAATAGGGAATGATTCGTATGGCGACCTGAAATCCCTCCTTCGCCCCCTCGACAAAGACCTCGTAGATACTTACGCGCCGTAGCACACCGAACAGCAGGAAACCGACCATCAGTCCCGGCAGGATCCACGGAGCGATCACCTTGCCGTAGAGGATGGTGACAGGGATTAGTGCCATCAAAGCGGCAAGGGCCAGCATGGAGACCCAGAGCGGGTAAGTCCCCTCCCCCTGGCCGAGCTGTAGTGGCTCCTCAACCGCCTGCTCAGCCGCATCGACTGGAGATAGCGTTGTCGTTGCCGGTCTAATAGGAAAGAAGCGGCGATAGAGCAAGGCTGCGGCAATCGCCGCGACGGTGGAACAGGCGGTGGCAAACAGTGTGGTGGGAAGAATACCTGCCGGATCAGCAGAACCTGCCGCAGCACGCAGTGCAATCACCCCGGTGGGCAACAGGGTAACGCTAGAGGTATTGATAGCGAGAAACAGCACCATCGAATCGCTCGCCGTGCCCGGCACAGAATTAAGCTTATTCAGCTCCTGCATCGCACGAATTCCAAAAGGGGTGGCCGCATTACCCAGCCCCAGGGCGTTGGCTGAGATATTAAGGATCATCGCCCCCATCGCCGGATGTTCGGCGGGCACATCGGGAAACAGACGCACCATTAGTGGCCGTATCAGGCGCGCCAGAATGGTCAGCATACCGCCCGCCTCGGCCACCTTCATCAGACCGAGAAACAGTGTCATCACACCAACCAGTCCCAGAGCCAGTTCCACCGAGCCGGTGGCCGAATCGACCATCGCCTTCGACAGGGCATCCATCGGTGAGATATCGCCGCTGTAACCGCCAAGCTGTTTCCAGGCGGCAACCAGAAAGGCGCTAACAACAATAATAAGAAAGACCGCATTCATGTGGCGATGGTAAAGCCTTTGCCCCGAAACATGAAGTGGCAGATTCAGACAAGTGCCCCGTTTTTCTCCCTTTTGCGGGTCGTAAATGGCGTACATGCAAAACAGCTATGGAAAGGTGTCTCAAGCCGCGCTATGTTGGTAGGTATACCAACAAGAGGAGGAGCGGATGAGTCGCCGCACCATAACCATTGACGGCAACGAAGCCGCCGCCCTCATCGCCCACTTAACCAACGAAGTGGTCGCCATCTACCCCATCACCCCTGCCTCCCCGATGGGAGAACATGCGGATGCCTGGTCTGCCGAAGGCAAGGAGAACCTGTGGGGGACAGTACCCCGCATTATCGAGATGCAGAGCGAGGGTGGTGCCGCCGGGGCGATACACGGCGCACTGCAAAGCGGCGCCCTCACCACCACCTTTACCGCCTCACAGGGGCTGCTGTTAATGCTGCCCAATATGTACAAAATTGCCGGAGAGTTGAGCCCGACGGTATTTCATATCGCCAGCCGTTCGCTGGCCGCCCAGGCCCTCTCCATCTTCTGTGACCATAGCGACATTATGGCGGCACGCGGCACCGGCTTTGCCATGCTGGGGGCCAACTCGGTACAGCAGGTGATGGACATGGCACTTATCGCCCAGGCGGCGACCCTGCAGAGTCGAGTGCCGATCCTCCACTTCTTCGACGGCTTTCGTACCTCGCATGAGATCGCGCGTATCGAAGAGGTCGATGAGACCACCACCCGAGCCATGCTGGATGAAGAGCTGATCGCGGCACATCGCGCCCGCGCCCTCAACCCCGAACACCCGGTGGTGCGTGGAACCTCGCAAAACCCTGATGTCTATTTTCAGGCGCGCGAGAGCGTTAACCCCTACTACCTGGCGATGCCGCAAATCGTCCAGCAGTGTATGGACCGTTTTGCCACGCTGACCGGGCGCAGCTACCAGCTGTTTGAATACACCGGTGCGGATGATGCCGAGCGGGTCATGATCCTGATGGGTTCAGGTGTCGAGACCGCGATTGAAACCGTGGAGGAGTTAAACCACACAGATGAAAAGCTCGGCGTGCTGGCGGTGCGGCTCTTTCGCCCCTTCGATGCCGCCAGTTGTATCGCCGCCCTCCCCGCCACCACCCGCGCCATCGCGGTGCTGGACCGCAGCAAAGAGCCCGGGGCGGACGGTGAACCACTGTATAAGGATGTTGCCACCGCGTTAATGCAGCAATGTGCAGCGGGTAAGGCTCCCTTTAAGCAAATACCCAAATTGACAGGCGGTCGCTACGGCCTCTCCTCCAAGGAGTTTACCCCAGGCATGGTGAAGGGGGTATTCGATGAGCTAAACCGTGCCGAACCGAAGAATAGTTTTACCATCGGCATCGACGATGATGTGACCCATAGCAGTATTGCCTGGGATCCACTGTTTCGCACTGCGGCCACCACACGGACCGTTAA
Organism: Thiohalomonadaceae bacterium; assembly: GCA_041555695.1. Taxonomy (GTDB): domain Bacteria; phylum Pseudomonadota; class Gammaproteobacteria; order Thiohalomonadales; family Thiohalomonadaceae; genus JAPHSX01. The sequence goes on from JBFFJV010000081.1 coordinate 8,438, forward strand.
CGCCCTGTTCTACGGTCTCGGCTCAGACGGTACGGTGAGTGCCAATAAAAACTCCATTAAGATCATCGGCGAGTGTACGGATTTGCACGCACAGGGTTACTTTGTCTACGATTCGAAAAAGTCGGGGGCGGTAACCGTCTCTCACCTGCGATTCGGGCCACAGCCGATCCGCTCGACCTATCTTATCGGTGATAACGATGCGCAGTTTGTCGCCTGTCACCAGAGCATCTTCCTGGAACGCTACGACATGCTCGACAAGGCTGCCGTGGGCGGTACCTTTTTGCTCAACAGTGAGAAACCGGTTGCCGAGGTGTGGTTAACGCTGCCACGCAAAATGCAGCAGCAAATCATTGATAAAAAACTTCGCCTGTTTGTTATCGATGCCTACCGCATCGCAGCAGACAGCGGCATGGGCCGTCGCATCAATACCATCATGCAGTGCGCTTTTTTTGTCCTGGCCGAACTGCTGCCGATGGATCAGGCCATTAGCGCAATGAAGGCGGCCGTTGAAAAAAGCTACGGCAAACGCGGCGGTAAAATCATCAAAAGTAATTTTGCCGCCATCGACGCCAGCGTGGATGGACTGCAGCAGGTCACCACTCCCGAACAGGCAACGAGCCTAATAGAAAAACCGCCCACCGTGGCTGCCGAAGCACCGCCTTTTATTCAACAGGTAACCGCCGAGATCATTGCCGGGCGTGGCGACCAGCTACCGGTAAGCCGCATGCCGGCCGATGGCAGCTACCCCAACGGCAGTAG
>JBFFJV010000082.1:0-9193 GCA_041555695.1 Thiohalomonadaceae bacterium
GAGAGCCCGTGTAGCACCATCGGGGTGCGTTCGGTGAAGGCTCGAAACTGCCTGCCCAGCGCACCGCCGATCCCCATCCAGTTCTCGGGGGCGACTTCCATGAAATCGACAGGCGCTGTCGGCAGTGCCGCCAGCGACCCCATCAGGGGCCGCCGCAGGCCAAGGCCGGCGCCGGTGATTGGGGGGTTATGTTGTCCCATCTCTCCGGCTCCCGCTTACTTGTTGCTGCCGCATTTGGCTTCGCCGCACTTGGCCTCCTGAATGGGCTTGGCTGTGGATGTTCTCTGGGCTTTATTTGCACCACACTCACCCTCGGCAGGCTTCTTATTGGCACCGCATTCGCCTTCCCCCGCCTTCCTGGCGGCCTCATTGGCAGCCTTGTTGGCACCACACTCGGCTTCGCTCACGCCCTTGTTGGCACCGCACTGGCCTTCGGTGCCCTTGGCATCGGCCACCATGTAGCCGCTGGTGAGCGCACTCATGGCGAAGGGGTTGGTATCGGCCTTGGCCGGGGTGGCGGCCAGGGTGGCGGCCAGGGCGATACCGGCGACATTGGCTACTAGCGCGACAGGCTTGATGGTTTGCTTGCTCATGGTCTTATCCTCTTGGGTTTAAAGTTGTCGGCGGTGGGGTATCCCTTCCGCTTGAGGGTAAGAATGACAGTCGGGGTTCACGCACGATTCACGCAAACTTCACATTTTTATCACGCCGAGAATTAGTCAGAGAAACTTCCGTGCGCGGCCTGGTTATGTCATATCTTGACGGTATAACTTATTGTTTTACCTGGTGTATTATCGATTGCTAATGCCATAGGATAGTGGGGTATCGCGTGCGGGGGAGCCCCGGCTGCTGTTAACTATAATAGTGAGAATGTATAAGTTGTTGAAGTTTAAGGGGTTTATGCTCGATTTCGGGCTTTATATAGTGCTTGCCGCACTGTCTGTAGGACAGGCAGAGGTACTGGCGCAGGCGCTTGAGGAGCCGATACACCCGATCCCTACCCCGCAGTTCAGTGCAGAACAGAAGGCGCAGATCGCACTTGGACGCTCGTTATTTAATGACCCTCGCCTCTCTCACGACAACAGTACCAGTTGCGCCAGCTGTCATAGTCTTGAGCTGGCCGGTGCCGATGGACGGCGCGTTGCGGTGGGAATCAAGGGGGCAATGGGTGCGGTAAATGCTCCAACGGTAATCAACAGTGTGTTCAATATTTCCCAGTTCTGGGATGGCCGTGCTGCCAGCCTGGAGGAGCAGGCGGCAGGGCCGGTACATAACCCCATCGAGATGGGCTCAAACTGGAACGAGGTGCTGGAAAAACTGCGTCGTGACGAACTCTACCCGGCCCGCTTTTCCCGGCTATATAACGACGGCATAACAGCTGAGAATATTCAGCGTGCAATTGCCCTGTTTGAGCGCTCTCTGGTCACTGTTGACGCCCCCTTTGATCGTTATTTGCGTGGTGATAAGCAGGCGATCTCTGCGGAGGCGAAGCGGGGCTATCGCCTGTTTAAGTCCTACGGCTGTGTTGCCTGCCACCAGGGGAAAAATGTAGGGGGGAATATGTATGCGCGGATGGGGGCGATAGGGGATTACTTTATTAACAAGCCAAAACTCGATCATTCGGATATGGGGCGCTACAACGTTACCGCTGATGAGGATGACCGCCATGTATTTAAGGTGCCCAGTCTGCGCCTGGTGACCCGTACCGCACCCTATTTTCATGATGGTAGTGCAGCAACGCTGGAAGAGGCGGTTCGTACCATGGCACGCTATCAGCTGGGGCGACCTATTTCTACAGAAGATACGGGGCTGATAATCCGATTTCTGGAAACTCTGGGCGGTACGCTCTACCAGGTTGAACCATGAAGTCAGAACGTTTCCTGATTATCTCCTTTGTGCTGCTGATACTCTCCATCGTGATAGCAGCATTCCTGTTGCTGCAACGCAATTTGGCTGTCGAGGAGTATGGCAGCCGGACGCAGTTGATACAGCAGGTTGGACAGCTTGAGACGAAAATGGATGAGGATTTGCAGCGCGTCCTGTCAATGCAGTTGCTGCACTATGATTCTCTGGTTGAAACTGTAAATGTGCTGGAAGATAAGGTGCTCGTCTTAACAGGGCACAAAAAGGGACTGCGCGGCACCATTGATGATGCTGAATTTAATTCAGCCATTGATGCCTATAATGTCTCGGTTAAAGAGAAAATCCGCCTGCTAGAGAAGATTAAATCGCAGGTGGCGCTACTGCGCAACACCTTGCAGTACCTGCCGGAATTGCTCGATGAGTTCGCCGTGACCAGTAGCCAGGGGCAGATTGATGTGGCTGCGGGTTTGCTCAGTGCACTGATGGAATATAACCTGTTTCCCGGTGCTGATAACTACAACAATCTGTTAGAAAAGATTGAACAGCTAAAAATGGTACTGTGGGAAGATGAGCAGCAGGAATTGCTTAACTATCTGCTGTTTCATCTTAATAGTAATGTCATGCTGCGCGAGGACATCAGTAACCTGGTCGGTGCCTATTATGCACAACCCAGTGCGCAATGGCTGGCCATGTTGCACGATATCTTTCAAACCGATAATCAACGTCAGTCATCACGTTTCTACAACACCAGTTTGCTGCTTTTCATTGTGGTGTTCTCTCTGTTTGGAGGGCTTGCACTTGTTACGCACTCCTTGCAGAAGGCGCGTCGTTCGGCGGAGCAGGCGTGGCAGCAGTTGAATGAGGCGCTGGAGAGTATTTCCGAGGCCTTCGTACTGTTCGATAGTCATGACCGTCTGGTGTTGTGGAATCGCAAATATGCAGAACTCTATCCGGCCTCTACCAAACTGCTCGCCACTGGTACCGCATTTGCCGATCTGGCACAGGTGCGTATCAATAATGGTGAATATCCAAAGGATGAGCTGGAAGCATTACAACTGAGGCAACTGCTGGCACATCACCGTAACGTTAATTCTCCCGAGGTGGAGTCGCTGGCGAACGGTCGCCACTATCTGGTAAGTAACAGCCAGACCTCTGTGGGCGGGACGGCCAGCGTCTATATCGATATTACTGAGCGGCGAGAGGCGGAGGAGCAACTGCGTGTCGCTGCCGCAGTATTTGATACCAGCAGCGAAGGTATTGTGGTGACGGATCACAATAACCGGATCATTGCGGTGAATCCCGGCTTTACCAAGATCACCGGCTATCACCTTGATGAGGTGGTTGGGATGTCCCCCAATGTTCTCTCCTCGGGACGGCACGATGCCGACTACTACAGTGCAATGTGGCGAAGCCTGTATGAAAATGAGCGTTGGGAAGGGGAGATCTGGAACCGCAATAAGAACGGTGATATCTATCCTGAGTGGCTTTCGCTCACTCTGGTACGTGATGAGAAAAATGAGGTGTTGCAACACATCGCCGTGTTTAGTGATATCACCAGGCGTAAGCAAGATGAGGAGAAGATCCGTTGGCAGGCCAATTACGATCCGGTTACCGGCTTGCCGAATCGAACTCTGTTTTACGAGCGCTTGGGCGCAAGCCTCAGCAGTTCGCACCGTGAGGGCTGGATCACCGCACTGCTGTTTGTCGATCTCGATAATTTTAAAGCAGTGAATGATACTCGTGGTCATGCGGTGGGTGACTGGCTATTGCAGGAGAGTGCGGGCAGGCTTGCCGGCTGTATCCGTGAGGCAGATACCGTGGCACGTTTTGGTGGTGATGAATTTACGCTAATTCTGCAGGATATCGGGGGGGCCGATGATGCGGCAAAGGTCGCACAAAAGATTGTCTCCACACTTTCCGAACCCTTCTTTGCCGAAGGGGGGGATATCTTTATCGGTGCCAGTGTTGGTCTTACCCTCTACCCGGATGATGGGCATGATACCGAGACGCTGATTCGGCATGCCGACATGGCAATGTATCGTGCCAAAGAGGCGGGACGTAACGGTTATCGTTTCTTTACCCAGAGCATGAACGAGCAGATGCAGCAGCGCACACGCATCGAGGATGCGCTACGTTATGCGCTGAAGCGCGATGAGCTGTTTCTGGAGTTTCAACCGATTGTTGATAACCGCAGTGGTAACACAGTGCGCGCCGAATCACTGGTTCGCTGGCACCACCCTGAAAAGGGCAAGGTTTCACCACTGGAGTTTATACCCGTTGCCGAAGATTCGGGGATGATCGCTCAGTTGGGCTGGTGGATTCTTGAGCAGGCGTGTCGTACTGCTGCCGACTGGATGGAGCGTGGTTTCGATACCGGTGTCTCGGTCAATGTCTCGGCGCTGCAGATTCGTCTGGGCCTGAATGTAGAGGATATTGTTAGTCTGCTGAACGAGTTGTCGTTACCCGCGCAGCGTCTCACCCTGGAGATCACTGAGACGTTGCTACTCGAAGAGACTGATAAGACTCTGGCCTGGCTTAATCGGGTGCGCGAGGCGGGGATAAAGCTTTCTGTCGATGACTTCGGTACCGGTTTTTCCTCGCTCAGCTACCTCAAGCGCTTCCCGGTTAACAGCCTGAAGATCGATCAGTCCTTTGTGCGCGATGTCACCTCCGACACGGAGAATGCCGCGCTGGTTCGCGCTATCATCAAATTGGCCGAGGCCTTTGATTTAGACGTGATTGCCGAGGGGGTAGAGAATGAGGAGCAGCTTGCCTTCCTGCACGAAAATCATTGCCATCTGATTCAGGGCTATTACTTCAGTCGCCCACTGGGGAGCGATGCCTTTATCGATTTCCTTAAGCGTAGCGGGGGCAGTGGTGTGGTGCAGTTTCCACGCAGTTAGAAGTTATCTTAAAAAAACTCGCACTGGATTAGCCCGGCAATAAAGTTTCCGTGACTAACGTCCACTTGTGTCAGCCGCTGCACTATGGTTTCCACGCTGCCAGGGCGAAGCTAAAGCAGGTTCCCTCATCTGATGTACTGTTCACGCTGATGTGGCTGTTGTGCAGTTCGACAATACGTTTAACAATCGCCAGTCCCAGGCCTGCCCCCTTGCCGTGGCGGTTTTGCGGTGACTGATAGAAGCGCTCGAACAGGTGTGGCATGTCGGCTTTGTCGATGACCTGGCCGCTGTTACAGATGGTCAGTCGGACAGAGTTATTGTGGGCCGCCAATTCGATGCGAATCTTCCCCCCATTACTGGTGTGGGCGATGGCATTACCGACCAGGTTTTCCAGTACCCGATCCAGCATCGCGATATCTGCAGCGACAAAGGGAAGACCGTCTGCGATCAGGGCATCGAGTTGTATGTCCTGTTCGTCGGCACGCAGGCGGAATTTTTGCGCCACATCCATCACCAGCTCGTCCAGTGCTATCGGTTCCATCTCGGGCAGGCTCTCTCGGGCATCCAGTTTTGAGAGTTCGAACAGTTCACTTACCAGCTGTGTCAGTCGCAGGCTATGGCTGTAGGCGATATCAAGATAGTGTTGCCGCTCTGCTGGCGGCAGCTTGCCGGCCTTAAGTTTCAGCGTCTCCAGGTAGCCCTGCAGTGAGGCCAGTGGCGTGCGCAGGTCGTGTGAGACGTTGGCCACCAGATTACGCCGCAGGGTGTCTTTCTCCTCCAGCGCCTGCATCTGTTCGATGATGCGATCAGCCATTTCGTTGTAACTCTCGCCGAGGGCATCGATCTCATCCTTGCGGCTCTCCTTTTGCGAACCTTGATAAGGGAGAAATTCACGAAAACCACTAACGCGAAAGTTCGCCATCAGTCGCGACAGGGTATCGAGTCGGTGGGTCAGCAGGTTGAACAGGAATAGCCCGGTGAGCAGACCGAACAGGGCGGTGGCCACTACGGCGGTGAGACTGATTTGCAGAAAATAGCTGTCATGTAGTAACTCTTTAATGTGGTCATAATCCTCACCGCCTAGTACCACGTAAAGGTATTGTTGCGGTTCGCCGCTAAGGGGGTAGGGGGCGGCGGAGAAGGTCTTGGTTCTCTCATTGTTTCGCGGGTCGTCGCCCAGCAGCGGGTAAGAAAAATCGTTACTGAGGAAACGCTTTATCGGCTCAAGTGAGACGTGATCACGTTTAATCTTCATCTGTGGCGCTTCAAAGGCGAGGATCTTCCCCTCGGTGTCGAGCAGGTAGATCTCAATGGCGGGGTTAATGTGCATGTAGTGCGAGAAGAGTTGCTGGATCTCTTCGGCATGTAAGCGTTCGCCCCCCCCCATGTTCTGCTGCACCAGCAGCTGGCGGGCCAGGTCACGATTGAGGCGCTGATTGACCTCCTGCAGAAACAGTTGCCCGGCGTAGAGGCTGAACAGGGCATAGCCGATGCCCAGGGTGGTCAGCAGCAGTGCCAGTACCAGCGCGAGTTTGGCGTAGAGGGTTCTGAACATGCTTTTTTCCCTACTATGGGTTCTCGTTGAATTTATAGCCGACGCCCCACACGGTGAGTACGTAGCGTGGCTTGGCCGGGTCGCTCTCAATCTTCGAGCGCAGGCGATTGATGTGGGAGTTGACGGTGTGCTCGTAGCCCTCATGGCCGTAGCCCCATACCTGATCGAGCAGTTGCACCCGGCTGTAGACACGCCCCGGATGGCGGGCAAAGTAGAGCAGCAGGTCGAACTCCTTGGCCGTCAGCTCGACAGGGTTGCCAGCGACACTGACCTGGCGGCGTTCGGTGTCGAGCAGCAGCTCGCCACACTGTATCTGCTCAGCCGCATCTTCTTCCGCTCTGCTCTGACTCCCCATCGCCTCGGCGCGACGTAACAGTGCCTTCACCCGTGCTACCAGCTCACGAATGCTAAATGGTTTGGTGAGGTAGTCGTCGGCTCCCATCTCCAGCCCCAGTACACGATCCAGTTCGGTGGACTTGGCGGTGAGCATGAGGATCGGCAGGTAGTGCGGCCCGGCGCGAAGTTCTCGGCAGATGGTGAGGCCGTCGGTCCCCGGTAGCATTAGATCCAGCACCAGCAGGTCGTATGGTGTGGCACGTGCCGCCGCCAGTCCCTCGCTGCCATCGTTGTGTACGTTCACCTCGTAGCCTTCGTCGCGCAGGTGTAGTGCCACCAGATCAGCGATATCACTGTTGTCTTCGATAACCAGAATCGAATGTGCCATGGATCTAATCCCGTGTGATTGCTTCATGTTAGCCAGCATAGTGGGTATTTTTCACAGAAATATCACGAACTACCGGGCACCGGAGTTTTTTCTGGTGCAGAAAAATACTATAATATTCTGATACGCTGATAAATTAGCCGCAGGCAAGTTAGCAGGGAGCTGACTTAATATTCGAATTAATAGCATCAGGATCTCCCATGAACAAATCATCTCTCCCCCTGTATCTGGCCGCCCTGGCTGCCGCCACGCTCCCTCTCTCCAGTTTTGCCACCAACGGATACCAGCTAATCGGTGTGGGCGCCTACCAGAAGAGCCTGGCGGGTGCCGTCACCGCCAATCCCGGTACCGCCATGACCGCCGTCTCCAATCCTGCTGGTCTGGCCCGTATTGGTAGTCGTACCGATTTCTCGATGGAGGCCTTTATGCCAAGCCGTAGTGTCGATTTCACGGCAATGGGTGGCGCAGAGGGTGACAGTGCGGTCGATATGTACGGTGTTCCCGCTATCGGCTGGACAGCACCGGTAGCTGACGGGAGTGACTTCTACTTTGGTGGCGGCATGTTCGGCACCTCGGGAATGGGGGTGGACTACGCCTCGACCCTGATGATGCCCGCCTCAGCGATGCCCAATCCCGACATGTACTGGGAGGGTTACAGCAATCTCTCGTTCTGGCAGATGGCGCCGGCCCTGGCCTGGAATGTGAATTCGCGTTACAGCGTTGGTGTTAGCCTTAATATCGATTATCAGTCGGTGGCCTTCAAGCAACGGGTCAGTGCGGATACCGATGGTAACGGCAGTGCCGAGACGGTAATGCAGAACTTCGACCTCAGTCGTGGCGCAAGTGGTTTCGGTCTGGGTCTGGGTTTGGGGTTGCTCTATGACCTGAATGACAAGCTCACTCTGGGACTGAACTACAAGAGTAAGCAGCAGTTTGACCCGATGGAGTTCCAGCTTGGTTTCGGTGATATCAGTAATGGTCCGGGGGCCGAGGCGCCGGCAGGTACCTATAAACTGGATCTCGATTTTCCGCAGCAGGCGGCTATCGGCATTGCCTTTGATGCGACCCCGAAGCTCACCCTCTCTGCCGATGTGAAGTGGATCGAGTGGTCCGACACCATGGGCAAACTGGCGGTAGAGGGCCCCGGCGGCATGTCTGTTGCCATGGATCCGGGCTGGGATGATCAGACCATCTACGCCCTGGGTGTCGCCTATGCGCTCAACAATGCTATCGACCTGCGAGCCGGTTATAACTACGCCCGGTCCCCTATTGGTGAAGAGGTGGTGAGCAGCAACTTGATCCTGCCGGCCATTGTCGAGACCCACTACGCCATGGGGATGGATGTGGCGCTGAATAACCACTGGGAGCTGGCCTTCCACTACATGCTGGTGCCGGAGAAGAGACTGGTCGCCCCGGCTACAGATGCCAATATGCCCGGTGCTGCAATTAGCCTTAAAGAGCGCTCCTTCGGCGCCAACATCGGTTACCGTTTCTAAACAACGGGTACTCCTGGCAAAGACGGGGCGGGCCTGATCGGGATCAGGGTCGCCCCGTTTTTGTTCGGGCAGATAAGCCGGGGTGAGCTTTGCTATGATGCACGCCATGGATTCGATTGAACTGAGTATATTTTCCAGCCGTATCGAGGCGGTGTGTGAAGAGATGGGGGCGGTGCTGCGTCGCACCGCCTTTTCGCCCAATATTAAGGATCGTCTCGATTTCTCCTGTGCGGTGTTCGATGCGGCCGGTGAGCTCTGCGCCCAGGCGGCCCATATTCCGGTGCACCTGGGTTCCATGGCCTATGCAATGCGCGATATTGTTGGCGGTATCAGCTGGGATGCCGGCGACATGGTGGTGGTTAACGACCCCTTTCTTGGCGGCACCCACCTGCCCGATGTCACCCTGATTGCCCCCATCTTCACAGAAGGCACCCTGCTCGGCTTTGTCGCCAACCGTGCTCACCATGCCGATATCGGCGGTAACGCCCCCGGCTCGATGCCGATTTCCAAAAGCCTGGAGGAGGAGGGGATCATCATTCCCCCCCACTCACCTGTTACGTGGCGATGAGCTGGATCAGGCGTTGCTCGAGCGCATTGTCGGCTCCACCGGTAATGCCCGGGAGTTGCACGGTGATTTTGCCGCGCAGATCAGCGC
>JBFFJV010000083.1:0-9139 GCA_041555695.1 Thiohalomonadaceae bacterium
GCTACTCCTTCCAGTCCAGGGTATCGAGAGGGTTATCCTGCCCATCATAATGGCGGGCCGCCTCGGTATCACCGAAATCATCGGCGACCAGGTCATCGAAGGGACCGGACCAATCCTCCGGCTCTGCACTTTTGGTGAACATCTGGCTATACCAGCTGTCGATATCCAGCTCCTCTACCGCACCATCGAAATGCTGTATTTCGATAATGCCCGCCTCCTCTTCGAAAGCCACCACCTCAAACACGGCCCCCTGCTCGTTGCGGTACCACAAACCTACCGCCGGCTTCAGACGATTCAGCATGCCACTTACCTCCGTCACCACACTATTTTTTCTCAACTCTCTCCCCTCAACATAGCAACAATTACGGCATTTGCACAAAACACGAGAACAATAATTCACCACAATAAGCGCGGCTTTTGACATCGTTCTATATATGGCCTTACCCTAGGCCTTGAGGAACCCTATAACAAGAGCATAACGCCGTCGCTAAATGAACGATAAAACCCATAAAAATCAGTCAACTAGCAGCCTTTACAGCCTGCGTCAGCGCTATCTCTTTGTCTCCTCCTTTATCGTCATTCTGATCTTTGCCTTTGCCTGGCTGGCAGAGTCTCATGTTAGTCAAAGCAGTCAGCAGCACCGTCAGAACATCGAATTGCGCCAGCAAGCGGGCCAGCACATCCGCCTGCTACGTAACGAGGTGCTGTACATTGAGAAAGGGCTGGAGGCCTTTATGTGGGGGCCATCGGCCGCCCATCGCGAAGATGTCCACCATAGCATCGACAGCTCGCTGCACTACTTCGAACAGCTGCGCCAGCACGCATGGTTTTCCCGCAGCCACATGAATGGTGAGTTGGGCGACTTCGCCCTGGATCTCAATGCACTGCACACCACCCTGAACCGGGTGATGAATATGCGCCTGAAAAAAGGCTCAGAAGTGCAGGACATCAAGGAGTTTAAGCTCACAACGCAACACTTCACGGCTACCATCGAAGAGTTACGCCACACCATCCCTAACCTCACCTCACAGTTCAATACCATCACGGAGTTGTGGCAACAGCTACAGCAACTGTACAAGCTGTTTGATAAGGAAGTGAGCAATGGTCCCGGCAACGAGAAAACTCAGGCACAACAACAGATCGAGGCGGTCTACACACAGCTGGACAAGGTAGTGGGGGCCACCGCAGCACACCCTCAGATAACCGCTAACCCTGCACACCATCAGCTGCTGCGAGAGCTGCAGGAGACGCTGGGCCTGTGGCTTCTCAGCTACGCTGATATCACGCAGCAGAATGATGCAGACCATCAAAATCACGATATCAACTATCTCAAGCACACGGTGGAGCCCCACTTTGAACACCTCTGGGACTACATCAAAGTACTGGAAAATCATATAGATGACTTTTCCAAAGACGACACCATCGCCCTCAGTCAGGTTGCCAACACCATCGCCAAGATCGTATGGCTGCTCAGTTTCTTTGGCCTGGCGGTGATCAGCGTCGCCTACCTCTACTTTCAGGGCACCGTACTTAAACCGATTGCTACCGTTGCTGCGGCACTCAAAAGGGATGCGGATGGAGAGCAGGTGGTAGCGTTACCGCAAGCGCATAACTTAGAGACACGTCACCTTATCGATGCCTACGATGAGATGCGCCAGCAGGTACAGGACCGACAGCAGGCGCTGGAACACATCGCGATGCATGACAGCCTTACCGCCCTGCCCAACCGCTACCACCTGATGGGGACACTGCAGGCGCTGTGTGAAACCAGTCAGCAGGAAGGAGCCACCTTTGCCGTCATGATGCTGGGACTGGATCGTTTCAAGGAGATCAACGATACCCTGGGACAGCAAACCGGTGATGACATCCTGAAAAAGTTTGGCCAACGGCTTCGCATTTTGTTGCGTGACCACGACAATGTTGCCCGTTTTGCCAGTGACGAATTCGCGGTGCTACTGCACAACACCAACAACGAAGAGGCGCTTTATGTCGCACGTAAGATTCGTAACGACATGGAACAGCCCTTCGATGTCGACGGCATCAGCTTATCCATCTCCTGCAGCATCGGCATCGCCCTCTTCCCCGAGCATGGCCAGGACAAGGACGAGCTGACCCGCCGGGCCAATATCGCCATGGCTATCGCCAAGCAACACAAAACCGGCATCTCCTGCTACGAAGAGCGCTACGACACCTCCAGCGTGGAACGTATCTCACTGGCCGGCAAACTGCGACAGGCTATTCAGTCTGATGCACTACACCTCTGCTACCAGCCACAGCTTGCCGTCTACAGCAATAAACTAAGCGGGCTTGAGGTGTTGTGCCGCTGGGAAGATGCGGAGCGAGGCTCTATTAGCCCCAACGAGTTCATCCCTGTTGCCGAGCAGACCGGACAGATTCACGCCCTCACCGAGTGGGTCATTGACACCGCACTGCAGCAGGCACAGCAGTGGCGTAATAATGGGCTGGATTGCGGCATTCTGTCGGTCAATATATCCGCCTTTAACCTGCACGCACCAAACTTCATCACCATGCTGGAAAAACAGCTGCAGAAATGGGAGTTCCCGGTTGAGAAGCTAATGCTGGAGGTCACCGAAACGGCGATGATGGCCGACCCGGAACATGCGATAAAAACCCTGGGAGAGCTCAGCCAGCTGGGGCTAAAGCTGTCGATCGATGATTACGGCACGGGTTTTTCCTCACTCGCCTACGTCAAACAGCTGCCGGTGCATGAGCTGAAGATAGATAAATCATTCGTCATGGATATGACGACTGACGAGAACGATGCTGTCATCGTCCGCTCGACTATCGATCTGGCCCACAACCTTGGATTAAAAGTGGTTGCGGAAGGGGTCGACAGCCAGGAGAAACAGGAGCTACTGGAGATCCTCGACTGTGACTACCTGCAGGGCTACCACATCGGCAAGCCGATGCTCGCCGCACAGATTGAAGAACAACTCCCTCCCCGCAAGGAGAAGGGCAGCAAGGTACATCACCTCAGGGATTTTCGCTAAAGACAAAGGGGGTCGCTGTCGACTCACGATAGGCAGCACTCTGCACCACCGTCCCCTCTGCTACCTGACTACGCGCCTCACACAGCGCCTGTTCAATACGCCGGTCGGCAATATGGTATTGCGGGGCCAGTCCAATCTCATCCAGAGCCGGACACGCCTCAGCAAACACATGCCGGTACATATCACTCATCATGCCGTAGCGTCCGGCCATCAGCATATTGGTGGCACCTTTAATGTCGTCCATCGCCCGCTCGTTATCACAGTAGAAACTGGTCACCAGCATTACCGAAATGGCGTGCAGCACGTCGTATTGCACATGGGCGATAAAGACATGCAGCTGGCGACGGCTCAGCGCTACATTATTCTTCAAGCCAAAGCGCACCATGCCACCGAGCAGCAGCGAGAAGAACTCCGGCACGCCCCACTCCATCCCCAGCCCCACCGAGGCCAGTGACTCTAAAGTGGAGAAGCGGCTATCACCGGCCACCAGCCGCTGGATCAGCACGTTATCGGCCACGCCATGGAGCATCGGCTGATCCTGTTCAACGAAGGGCACACCCAGCCCCTCAAACAGCTGACGATACATCACGATATGAGTCGTGGATTCAAACAGTCCGCCCAGAGAGGGATACTCCTCCAGGCCATGACTGCCGACGCCATACTCATCGGCCAGTAGCTGCGCCAGCACGATTTGCGTCAGCTCAGAGATACGCTCGTTGAGCACACCATAGGGCATCGCCATGGTACCGGAGAAACGCCCCAGTGCCAGCGCTACACACTGTCGGGTATTCTTCACCTGGTTGAAATACTGTTTAGCGAAGGCGGTAAGCTGCGCCTGATCAAACTCGCCGGTAAAGATGCGCAGGAAGAAGGGGTGCCGCCATACCGGGTGCTCCATCACATGCTCGTGCAGCTGCAGAAACATCTTTTCCAGTTCGCCGGGAGTAAACAGCGCCGAGCGGCTGAAGGGGTTGTCGCCCTGACTCTCTGCCGTGCGGCGCAGCTCGTCAAACAGCTGAAATAACGGGTTTTGCGGATCATTCAGCTCGCCGATGACCTTTTTGAAGTCATCAACCTGATCGACCTTAAAGCGACTCAGGACAGCCTCGGCGTCCATCTGTAACAGCTCCGCCATGTGATGAACCTGCGGTAACAGACGAGGGCGTCCCTCGGCATCAAACTCCAGCAGATCACTAAAATGCTCGCTACCCATTCAGTAATACCTCTTTGGTGGTAGTTAATTAGCTTTCGCTAATAATATGGGCCTGTAGCGGGAAACACCAGTGAGGGGGAGAAATAAAAGAGAGGGGGAAAATGTGGGGCCACCGGACAGTGGCCCCGACAGGCTTAGCTGTAGTCGGCCAGACCCGGGTTACCCGCCACATTCTTCAGTACCGGGGTATTAAACTTATCGACCTTGGCCACCTTCACATCGCGCAGGTAGTCGGCCACCACATCCCAGATAGGACGACCCGGCGACTGTGAGCCGACGGTAGCCCAGCCAGCCACCTTATAACTCTTGCTCGCCTCAATGCTGGTACCGTCATCCAGCGCCATATCGGTAATACGGTTACCCATGCTTGCCATCGGATCACAGACATAGTCCAGACCGGAGAGGCGCACCATGTCACCGCCCTGCTGGTAGTAGGGGTCTTTGTTGAACAGGTTATCCATCACATCCTCAAGGATCAGCTTGATCTCCTCACCCTTCATCTCCCGTACATAGGTCTCGGGGTAGGTGGTGCCGGTCTGGTCCATGATGTGCTCCATGGTAATCTTCTGACCGGGCAGCACGGTGGTACCCCAGCGGAAGCCCGGAGAGAGCGCGATCTGCGCATCACCGACCACACGCTGTGCATCACAGATGATTTGATCGAAGGTGCCGTTAAAGTTGCCGCGGCGATAAAGCAGCTCACCCGCCTCGGCCAGCTCTTCGTTCAGCTGTCCCAGGTAAGGTTTACGCACATCATCGATGTAGGCCTGCATCTCGGCATCGGGCTCGATGAGATTGGAGAATACCGGCAACAGCTTGTAACGGAAGTCCACCAGCTTACCGCCGCGTACGTCCAGATCCATCACACCGAGGTACTTGCCGTTAGAACCGGCGTTAGTCACCAGGGTGACACCCTTGGCATTCTTAATCACACTTGGCGCAGGCATGCCGTCGTGGGTGTGGCCACCCAGGATCACATCAACACCGGTAACCACCGAGGCCATCTTCAGATCCACGTCCATACCGTTGTGCGACAGTACCACTACCAGATCAGGCTTCTCAGTATCGCGGATCTCATCAACCAGCTCCTGTAGTGCCTGATCCTGAATACCAAAGGTCCAGTTCGGGATGAAGCGTGAGGGGTTGGCGATAGGGGTGTAGGGGAAGGCCTGACCGATCACCGCCACACGCACACCATTCATGTCACGCATGGTGTAGGGCTTGAAGGCATGCCCACTGTCCTCGTTAAAGCCATCGAATTCAGAAAACTCGTAATCGAACAGCGCCTCGTCCTTAACCTGTACGTTGTGCGCAACAAACTCACCGTTAAAGGCGTTGATGTTCTTCAGCACCTCCTCATCCTGATAGGTGAACTCCCAGTGACCGGTCATAATATCAACGCCCAGCTTGTTACAGGCCCCAACCATGTCCATGCCACGAGTCCACAGCGCAGTACCGGAGCCCTGCCAGGTATCACCGCCGTCCAGCAGCAGGCTGTTGCCATCGCCGCGCTCGGCGCGAATCTTCTTTACCAGTGTCGACAAGTGGGCAAAACCACCGACCTTCCCGTACTGCTGTGCCGCCTCGGCATAGTTCAGATAGCTAAAGGCATGCGCTTCGATAGTGCCGGGCTTGATACCAAAGTGTGCCAGCAGCTTGTCTCCCACCAGGTGCGGCGCCTTACCGTAGGCACCGTGCAGGCCCAGGTTGACATTGGGCTCACGGAAATAGACCGGATTAAGCTGGGCGTGGGTATCGGTGATATGCAGCAGGCTGACATTACCGAACTTCGGCAGTTCATAGAGATCGGAAGGAACCTTTTTGGTCGAAGAACCGGAATTACATCCGGGTAGCATACCGGCGGCACCGGCAAGACCCATCAACTGAATGAACTGACGACGTGAAAATGACATGGGGTAGAGACTCCTGTTTACCGCGTTTTTATATATAGTAGTACGCAAAATAAGGAGCACCGACAGGATGCGTCACCTTGGAGAGTAGACGCTTAACGACCCGGCGGCACTCCCTGCACCTTGGTCAGATTTTATGCCATCAAAGACAGAGCAACTAGGTGGGTAAACCCTTACATTACAGCTATTTCCCCCACTTATGCGGTCTACGTGACAGACGCTAGCCTACTGACTAGCGACGGCATGCGCCATAATACATCGATATAATCAAAGGTTTTGTTGCGTGAAAATCGGAAAAAAGCTGCTATACATGACAGATAATAAATATCATTAGAAATGATGATAGTAATCAGCGGAAGAATTATTAGAATATATAACAACACGAACAAGGAGTAACGGCCATGACCGGACTTGAAAACGCACAACACGACCTGACCGATGCCCAGTTCTCACTGCAGACGGCGATCGAGTTGCTCGACAGCATCGACCACGATGGTCCCGCCATGTCACTGCATGGGGTTATAGAACACCTGCGCAGCATCAAATCCGAGCTGGATACCAGCTTCAGCCAGCTGCTGGAGCTACAGCAGCAAGAGATCCACTAAGCTCTTCTCGCCCCACTCCGATGCCCGAATCCCCACGACGCCTGATCCTGCGCGTCCTCCTCAAACTGTTCGGGCTCACCGCCCTGCTCTTCATCGTCTATATCCTCTTCAGTGGCGACGATGAGCCGGCAGCACCGGCCCCCACCCTGGTGCCTCTGCTGCTGGAACTCAATACTCTGCAACCCGCACAACCACAGCGTCTGGAGTGGGCCGGTGGCGCGCTACAGTTACTACGCATGACGGATACGGCCCCGCCCCGTGTCTTCTATGATCGCGGCGGCAACCTCGGCTGTCCGCTCAGCTGGCAGCCCCCCGGCACCACCAGCGCACCACAGCAGCCCTGGCCCGGTGGCTTTCGCGACCAGTGCAGTCGCGTCTGGTATCGCTATGATGGAGAGGTGTTGCCGAATCAGGCAAGCAAACAGAACCTGAAAGGCCCCGCCTACCGGATAAAATCGGGCCACTTGCTGGAGATAGGGATAAACAGGGATAATGCCGCCCCCACCACACCCCCGGAGAGTTGAGGAACCGCCATGTCAGACCCCATCACCTGCTACGTATACCGCGGCAACAGAAAAAGTGAGCTCTACCTGTTCCTTGCCGAAGAGGACAACTTTGAGTGTGTCCCCGCAGAGGTGATGAAGGGATTCGGCCGGCCGACCAAGACGATGGAGCTGGAACTCACCCCCGAAACCAAACTGGCGCGCAGCAAACCCGCCGACATCATCGCAGGGCTCAAAGAGCGCGGCTTTCATATCCAGATGCCGCCGGCGCAGCATGAGTTGGTGGAAGAGGTTTTAAAGCGGGCTGAATAAGCCGCTGTCATTGCGAGCGCAAGCGAAGCAATCTAGTTTCGCTCCAACGACACTCCACGCCGAGGCGTGGACTCCACACTTACTCCAGCTCCGCGATCTCCCGATCACGCATCCCCAACAGATAAAGAATCCCATCCAGTCCAAGCGTGGCGATGGAGTGCTTCGCCTGCTCCTTAACAATGGGTTTCGCATGAAAGGCAATACCGAGTCCGGCTATAGAAAGCATCGGCAGGTCGTTGGCTCCATCACCAACGGCGATTACCTGCTCTAATGAAATTCCCTCCTGCTCGGCGAGCTGGCGCAGCAGTTTCGCCTTCATCTGACCATCGACAATATCGCCCTTTACCTTGCCGGTAAGTTTGCCATTTTCAAAGTCGAGCTGGTTGGCGTAGACGTAGTCGATACCGAGTTTCTCTTTGAGATAATTGGCAAAGTAGGTGAAGCCGCCGGAGAGGATCGCGACCTTGTAACCGAAATGGCGCAGGTGTTTGATCAGCCGCTCGGCACCCTCGGTAATGGGGAGGTTTGCGGCGATTCCGGCCAGCACACTCTCCTCCATCCCCTCCAGTAGTGCCATGCGGCGGCGGAAGCTTTCTGAGAAGTCGATCTCACCACGCATCGCCGCCTCGGTGATCTCTGCCACCTGCTCGCCGACACCGGCGACCTTGGCCAGCTCATCGATCACCTCGGCCTGAATCAGGGTGGAGTCCATATCGAAGCAGACCAGGCGGCGACTGCGGCGGTAGAGGTTGTCCTCCTGCACCGCCACATCCAAATCCATCTCCTGGGAGACGCGCAGGAACTCGGCATGCATCTCGGTAATGCTCTTTACCTCACCACTCAGTGAAATCTGCACCGAGGCTGCGCGCTTCTCTTCGGGCTGCTGCAGGGTCTGTCTTCCCGAGAGGCGGGTAATTTGATCGATGTTACACCCCTGCTGTGCCACTACTTCCGACACCCGTGCCAGATGTTTCGATGAGATCTGCCGCCCCAGCAGGGTAACGATGTGGCGCGGCCGCCCCTGCGAAGCAACCCACTGCTCGTACTCCTCCTCGGAGATCGGGGTAAAGCGGATATTCAGGTGCAGTTCGTGCCCCTTGAACAGTAGCTCCTTGAACACCGGGCAGCCTGACGCGTCGGGCGGCAGCTCCACCATCATGCCGAGCGAGACGGTATCGTGAATCACCGACTGACCGATATCGAGTACGGTAACATCATAGTTGGCAAGGATGGCGGTGAGCTGGGCGGTGAGGCCGGGGCGGTCCTGCCCGGCGACAGTTACCAGAATGATCTCTTTCATAATCGTAAGGGGAGTTGGGTTGCCTGTGATGGGCGGCATTCTACCGCAGTTCGCCGTCGGGTAATAACGGGGGTTTATCCTCACATTAAGCAATGAAATTGCTCTTCACCGCCCACTGGTTTCCAATGGGCGCATATAAAAACCTAAATAAGGAGTCACCATGTCACTCATTCGTCCCTTCGCAGGCCTGCGTCCCGCCCCCGGTCGTGCCGCTGATGTTGCTGCGCCGCCCTATGACGTGCTCAACAGCGCCGAGGCACGGATACGCGCCGAGGGGCGTCCCTA
>JBFFJV010000084.1:0-9125 GCA_041555695.1 Thiohalomonadaceae bacterium
ATATTAAAACAGTGAGCGGTTGAACTTACGCAGGCTTCCCAGCAGGGAGGTGAATTCAATAGCGGTCTGCTGTTCCAGCTTTCTGGCCCGCTCATCCAGCTTGCGCAACATCTTTTTCACCGCGGCCTGTCGGGTGGCAATGCCGATGACGTTGGCCTTGCCCTCGACCGGCAGGCGCAGCACCTGCTTGTTGAAGCTGATCCCCATATCCTCAATAAAATCGTTGGCATGGATACGGTCATCTGACCAGAGGTTCATCGCAATGACCCCGGCCGGTGAGAGGCGATCGCGGCAGGCATCAAAAAAGCTCATGCCGATGACCGAGTAGGCGATCCCTCTGTCGAGAAAGGCATCAATGAGAATGAGGTCATAATCGCTCTGTTCGGCACCGCTGTTGCGTATAAAACTGCCGGCATCTTCGTAGAATAGCTGCAGCCGCGGGTCTTCGGGCAGGGAGAAGAACCGGCTGGCGATCTGATGCACCTCGGGGCGTAGCTCTACCGCATCAATGTGGCAATCGGGGTAGTGGTGCAAAAAGAGTTTGGCCAGTGAGCCACCGCCCAGTCCGATCAGCAGGACTCGCTTCGGCTCCTCAAGTAACAGTAGCGCCGCGCACATGGCCCGGGTGTAACTGAGGGTCGGATAGAGGGGATCGCGCAGCAGCATACTGCTCTGTTTTGCCTCGGTGCCAAAGTGTAGCGAGCGATAGAGGCCGTCATCCACTACTTCAATCGCACCGAGTTGATCATGACTTTGGTGTATGACCACACCCTGATACTTGCGCATTCCTGTATCCGTTAGCTAAATCTGAACTGGCGAATGTGCGATATTACTGGTAGAAATACAAGAAAAACCAGGAGTCACTTTATGCGATACGTGGTAATCATCAATCTGGACTACGAGAACTATGAGCACGGCAGGCTCAAGGCTCTGTTTTCCGATATCAAAAGCGCGATGCAGGAGAAGGGATTTTTGGTTGATGGCCGTCGTTTTACCATCGATGCCGATCCAGAAGAAGCCCAGCACCTGGCGCGTTTCGTAATCGAGGAACTGGAGCAGCAATATAATGCCCAGGCCGAGTCGATCTATGTCTATATTAAGGAGTTCTTCGGTTTTGAGGTTGAGCACGCTAATAATCTGCTGCTGCCGCCCAATGACGATATTGAGGTGAGTGAACTGGAGGAGGTAGAGGGGCTTCACCTTATCGATTTTCTCAAGAAATAGCCTTATGCCACCTTCTTGCGCGGGGGCATGCGTCAAATATTCTCCACCTTGTATGTCGTGCCTGAGCAAATATCGGACAAAATCTGACGGTAACCCGGGCTGGCAATTCATAACATTACTCCAGTAGCGTTGCCCCTGCGCTGCCTGAACGGCCTAATGACCGGCCGGTTCCCGCCTCACGGATGAATCAGAAGTGATGAGGCTGGAGGTATCCTCCAGCGTTACGGCATCATGACCGATGTCTGACCGCCAGTTGAGGTGCTAGCACCGGGGCATTCTTATCCTTCATTGAGGGCAAACCGGCCAGTTGCTGGTATTATTCCCTGCCTCCGTTTTGATCAGGACAAAAACATACATGGGTTTAACTCCCTGGCGGGATGCAATGGTGTTACGCCGCAACCGCCGTTCAAAATACGTCAAATTGAAGATACACCCCCCGGGCCGGGTGGAGGTGGTGGTTCCGCACGATTTTGATGAGCGTGGGCTGCCCGGGATCCTTGATCAACATACCGCCTGGGTGGAGGAGCGGCTGCTTCATCTGACTCATCACTACACAGAAATAGTGGCACCGCCCTCTGAGCTGAGCATGCCTGCCATTGATGAGGTGTGGCGTGTGGAGTACCCGGCACGAGCGGGGTCGCGAAATAGCTGTCGAGAACGCGCCGGTGGAGTCCTGGCGATTAGTGCCGCTAGCAACGAACAGAGGCGTGAGCTGCTCAAGCGCTGGCTTGCCCGTAAGGCGAAACAGCACCTTATCCCATGGCTACAGCAGACCAGTGAGGAGTTGGAGATACCCTATAGCGGGGTCAGCATACGTGGCCAACGCACCCGCTGGGGTAGTTGCTCGGCAAAGGGTCAGATTAATCTCAATTACGGACTCCTGTTTTTACAGCCCGATTTGGTGCGTTATCTCTTTGTACACGAGCTCTGTCATATTGTTCACCTCAACCACTCCCGTCGTTACTGGTCTCTGGTACAGAGCAAGGAGCCTCACTACAAGACTATGGAGCAGGCACTGAAGCTGGCGGCACGAGAGGTGCCTGCCTGGCTGCACACGCCATTTCACACCGACACTGCCTGAGCCCGTTTTCGGATGGCGTGGTTAACGATTCATGACTACGATAGAGACATAGGGATTGATAGGGGGTGATTGATGAATGACGTGACGACTGAAACGAAAGAGGGTGACAGCACTATCTGGATTCGCGGTCTATACATGCTGTTGTTTGCACTGTTCTACAGTGTGGCCGAGTTTGTGTTCGCAGTGGTTGTTCTGGTGCAGTTCGGTTATCGGGTATTCAATGAGCAAAGCCACCCGCGGCTGCTGGAACTCGGGGCATCGCTGTCCCGATACATCTATCAGGTACTGGGCTACCTCAGCTTCAACAGCGAAGAGAAACCCTACCCCTTTGATGAGTGGCCGACAGATTAAGCCCTGTGTTCTGCGGTGTTTCTGTTACGTGTGTTTCTTTGATGGGGCGATGGGTGGTGCATCGTCTGTGAGGTAAATGCCTGCATGAAGCCATCAGGGCTTAGCGGCCTTGAAAACAGGTAGCCCTGAATGAGCTCGCACCCCGCCCCATGTAGATAGTCCAGCTGCTCCTGCTCCTCGACTCCTTCGGCAATCACGGTCATCTCCAGATTTCTTGCCAGCTCGATAATGGTTTTAATCAGTTTTTCCGAGCGCTGCTTCCTGTTTGATGATGAGATCCTGGAGACAAAGGAGCGGTCTATTTTGACGCAGTCAAACGGATGATTATGCAGAAAACTGAGCGACGAGTAGCCGGTTCCAAAGTCATCAATTAGCAGCTTGATTCCCCGTGCCTTGATTTTGATGAGATGTTCGCTCACCAGCGGAGAGTTATCGGCAAACAGGCTTTCGGTTATTTCAAGCCTAAGGTGCCGGGTTGGGGTTCCATGATGCTCAAGAACGGTGTCGATACTCTCGATAAGGTTACGGTGCAGCATCTGTTTGGCTGAGACATTGACGGAGATATAAAAATCACGATCACTATGGTCTTTACTCAATCGTGTGATCATCTTGCACGCCTCGTGCAGTACATATTCACCAAGCATGATGATGAGCCCGGAGTCTTCGGCAATACCGATAAAATCAGAGGGAGGAGTAAGGTTTCCGTCCCGGTTCCAGCGGATCAGTGCCTCTGCACCAATAAATCGTCGTTCTGTCGTTGAGTAGATAGGTTGGAAGTGGGTGACCAGTTCTCGCTGTGCACCGGCTGATCTGAGTGCAGATTCAATGGAGAGGGTCTGCATTGCCACCTGATGCATCTGGTGATCAAAATTGACCGTTCTGTCGGTACTGGATGACTTGGCTATGTGCATGGCGATATCGGCATCACGCAGCATCTGTTCAAAATTGGTGTAACTGTTGTTGTAGTAGGCGAGGCCTATACTGCAGGTGGTGTGGAGGTCATATGAGGCGACACGAATGTTTTGTTGCAATGCCTGGTGAATCCGTTCAGCGATGCGATAGACGGCGTTCAGGTTTTCTACATTATCCAGCAGAAACACGAACTCATCACCGCCTAGACGGGCGATGAGATCATCCTCCCTCAGCAGCTGTTCCAGCCGCTTTGCTGTTTCAACCAGTATACTGTCGCCGATGCAGTGTCCCAGACTGTCATTAATGTATTTAAAGCGGTCGAGGTCGAGAAAGAGCAGGCAAAAATTCGGCTGGCCATCACGCAAGGCACGGTTAATGCGGTAATCGACCCTCTCAGAGAGCAGGGCCCGGTTGGCCAGTCCTGTAAGTTGATCGTGGTAGGCGTCATAGCGCAGTTTCTCTTCTATCCTATTTTTATGGATCATGGTGCCAAGAGAATTGCCTGCCGCGGTGAGGAATTTCGTCTCATCCCCCGACTCCTGATGTTCCTGCGCAACATATAGTGTAAGCAGCCCTAATATTTTTTCTTCGTGAATGACCGGTATGCAGTAGTGCCCATGTGAGGCGATATTGCAGTTAGCTCTGTTGTCGTCCTCCTCAATGCCGGGAGTGTATTGCAGCGTCCTTTTATTGGCGGCTGCTCCGCACAGGCACTCGCCAAGCGCAACCCGCTGACACTGTTGCTCCAGTACTTGTGGTATCCCTTTGGTGGCGGCCATCACAAGCTCGTTGCCGTTAGTTGTGAAAATGATTCCTCGTGTTGCAAGCTGCAGCCATGATACGCCGGTAATAATATCCAGTACGCCTTTGAGCTTGTCACTGAAGCGGATATTAGATATTGCCAGTTCGAGTATGTCTGAGATGGCCTTTTGCGATTCGTACTGTTCCTGCATTTTCTCTTCGTAAATGCGTTTGGTGCGTGCGCTCCTTAGTAATCGGTTGTAACTGATGTTTGACAGGGATATGCCTAGCGTTAGCAATAGCAGGTAGCCTGCCAGGATACTTAATATCTCATGTCTCTTGTTTACACCATTATCAGCGATGGCGATGGAGTAGTGCATCGTTTGCTGATGGTGGCAGGATGTGCATTTGTGTGTGTCAGATATGCGGTTTGGGAGTTTATAGTGCTTTATATTCCCCTTGAACTTTTCGCCGGGATATATGGTGCCAGCTGTTGTATCACGCCGCGTTTTTGATATCTCCCATAACGAGGTGTCTGTGTGGCCATCGATTGCTGTCTCAAGGGAAAAACGTGCGTCAGTGATGGGGTGTAGCGTGCGATGGGCGTCAAGCTGAATGCTCTCTTCTGGGCTGCGGGGTGATGTTGTTGATGTCGGGTGAATGCTGGCCCATAAATTCAGAACCTCGCCCTGAAGTGAGAGTGTATCAATGTTTTTAAGAGTACTTTCACTGTCGTGTTGATAGATCTTATAAATACTCCATGCTGCCAGTGAAAGTACCAGTAAACTCCACACGATATTGGTGTTTCGGCGGTGACTGGAATGCATGCGATGCTCTCTGCCTTGCACAAATCGTCCCTGTGTCACAACACACCTCGCGAATAGCGTTAATTACAGATGTCTTTCATGATGCGGCTGACATCTACCACATAGTCCTGGTCTTCGTGACCTATGTGGTGTGTAAGCCACTTTGTGAGAAATTTCGAAAGCTCTTTGGATATGTGCCCACCAGCGGCGTGACGTTGGGACATCGTATCTAGGCGCTCCAGAAAACGCTGATGTAGTTTGATGTGTGCCCGGATATACTGGTAATTTGCAGCACGCATTAGCTCCTCTTCGAATGTAAAATGTTCAGCAATATACGCCCTCATTCTGTTGAGAATATCGTTAATGACGAGCTCTTCGCTGTTGACTGAGGAGACATGGATATCGTTAATCATTGATACGATCTTTCGGTGCTGAAAGTCGATAACTTCGATGCCGGTGTCAAACCTTTTGTTCCAATTTATGTGTGTCATTGTCATCTCCCTGGCTTGCAGAATATCAATGACAACAGAAAGGGCATTATTAGTTATTGCTGTTGCAGCTCTCTCGCTGTCTGTAACGGGGTGTTAAGTTGGAATAACTGCGTATCTCCATAAACAAACTGCGCAGCTTAAAGTCTACTTAACGAATCCGTTACGTAGGTATTTGCGAATATTAGAATGTTAGAAAAAGACTTTGGTTGCGTTCTTGCTACAGGCTTATTTTCTGCACTGCGTTAATAACTTTAGTTTATGTGGGGAAAGAGGCTTGTAGGGCATTCGTGACAATTGTGTAGGAATGAGCCTACGCATGCTGATGCTTTTTGTTGTAACGCGGCTCCAGAACGCCGTAGGGGGAATTCAATTGGCAGCGGCTATCCAGCGGTGTTATTAGCCATACTCATGGCGTCCTCTGTGTAGTTTTTTGTACTGCCGTACCATCATCACCGCCTTGCGTACTGTGGGGTGGTCGATGCGATCAACCTTCAGGCAGATCTTGATCTCAATCTCGCGTTCTGTGCTATCGCCAATTTCGATGATGTTTTTATTCGGCCTGCTTTCTCCCCACTGTGCAGCCCACCCTGCAGGGGTGAAGAGGGTAGCATTCCAGCGAACCGCCCTTCCGTCAAAGTGACCATCGAAATAGAGTCGCAGTTTATCTCCCCCTGGAGGATCCATTAGTTCGACCTCGTCGAGTAGATCATGGGGACGGCTTGAATTCATCGGCATTAGTCGGCATCTTTTAAGGTATAAGTAATATCATACCCCAGCATTAGCACCGAGAGACGAACATGAACGCACCACAGATCAACACCGCCCTTCCCAAGCGTCGCTATCAGATGGGGGATTTCGGTATCACCATCCTGGGAGACGTGGAGAGTGGCGATGGTAACGACTATCGCTATGTCTTCGCCATGGTGCAGGATGGCAAGAGCGATCCCAGCATTTATATTGTGGCGATCAAGGTGGCAGGCAGTGAGGAGTATACGCTGCGCGTCATTGCCCCCAACATGGAGCGCGACCTCGATACCTCCCCGGCTTGGCGCGATCTGGATCACTTTTGTGAGCAGGGGATCTCTATTGCGCAGCAGATCCTCGGCCTGAAGGATGAATTTCCCCATCGACTTATGTAGTAAGTCTATGATTTTATTGCGTTAATTGCTGTGTAATATTACTGTCACATTGGCGCATTATGATGTGCGCATGAGCGAATCTACCACAGCCCCTGCACGGCGTCTCGACGCCGCTACCGACTCCCGCCACCGCTGGCGAATGTTAAAAGACCGCATGGCCCGCCATGGCGTGGCCTTTGGCGGTATTAGCGTGATCATCGCTATTGTGCTGATCTTCTTCTACCTGCTCTATGTGGTCTTTCCGCTGTTTATCCCCGCCAGCAGTGAGGCGGTGGCCGATTACGTCACCCCCGGTGGGGGGCAGACACTTTATATGGAGATGGAGGAGCACGGCGGGATAGCTGTGCGCTATTCCGATGCGGGGCAGGCGATCTTTTTCGATACCGCCGATGGCAAGGTACTGGGTGAAGTAGCCCTTGAGGGGATTGGCGAGGCGACGGTGAGCAGTGTGGCTGAGGGTATCCCCGGCAGCCGTCTGCTGGCGCTGGGGCTAAGTGATGGGCGTGTGCTGATGGTGCAGCATAAGTTTGCCATCAGCTATCCCAATGACGTGCGCACGGTTACCCCGCGAATTCTCTTCCCTTATGGTGAGGAGCCACTGGAAGTGGCGGCTGATGGAATGATGCTGCTCCGTCTGGCGATGAGTGACGGTGAGGATCAACTGCAGTTTGCGGCGACCGACGTCGAAGGTAAGCTGCATGTGGTGAAGTTTACCAAGGCGTCCTCCTTCCTTGATGATGAGGTGACCCTGGAGCGAGAGGGGGAGGTGCTGGATGATGAAGGCGTTGCCGCTGATTATCTGCTGTTAGAGCCTTCGCAACGTCACCTCTACCTTGCCGCCGAGAGTGGTGAGTTGCTGCATTATGATGTCAGCGATGAAGAGGCCCACCTGCTGGAGCGGGTACAGCTCACCCCCAAGGGGCATGGCCTTAGCACGCTGGAGATGCTGGTTGGCGGATACTCTCTGCTCGCCGGTAGCGACCAGGGGGAAGTGATTCAGTGGTTTCCGGTACGTGACGAGCACAATAACTACAAACTGACACAAATTCGCAGCTTTGCCTCGCAGCAGCAGGGTATCGCCAGTATCGCCACAGAGGAGCGACGCAAGGGCTTTCTCGCCGCCGATGATTCGGGGCGTGTCGGCATTTATCACACCACCGCTCACCGCACCATACTGGTAGAGCAGGTCGCTGACTCCCGCATAACTCACCTCAGTAGCTCGCCCCGCTCCAACGCATTTCTTGCCGAGGATGAACAGGGCCGTATGCACTACTGGCATGTGGAAAACGAGCACCCTGAGGTCTCGTGGTCATCGTTGTGGGGTGAGGTGCATTACGAGGGGTATGAGAAGCCCGGTCATACCTGGCAGTCCTCTTCCGCCAGTAACGATTTTGAGCCCAAGTTCAGTCTGACTCCTCTTGCCTTCGGTACCCTGAAGGCCGCCTTCTATGCGATGTTGATCGCGGTACCGCTGGCTATTTGCGGTGCCATCTTTGCGGCCTACTTTATGGCCCCGCGCATGCGCAAAGTGGTGAAGCCGACTATCGAGATCATGGAGGCTCTGCCGACGGTTATTCTCGGTTTTCTCGCCGGGCTGTGGCTGGCCCCGGTACTGGAGAATCATCTGCCGGCGATCTTTGTACTGTTGATGCTAATGCCGTTAAGTGTGCTGCTCTTTGGTTACGGCATGCACCGCCTGCCGCGTGATATTCGCGCTCGTATACCTGAGGGCTGGGAGGCGGCATTTCTTATCCCGGTGATGATCGGTGTTACCTGGTTCAGCTTTAGCATCAGCCTGCCGATGGAGCATCTGCTGTTTGGTGGCGACATGCGCTCCTGGCTGAGCAATGAGATGGGCATTGGTTACGACCAGCGCAACTCGCTGGTGGTCGGTATTGCGATGGGCTTTGCAGTGATCCCCACCATCTTTTCTATCGCTGAGGATGCGATCTTCAGCGTACCCAAACACCTCACCTTCGGTTCTCTGGCATTGGGTGCCACGCCGTGGCAAACCCTGGTGCGGGTGGTGATACTGACTGCCAGCCCCGGCATCTTCTCCGCGGTGATGATCGGCATGGGCCGTGCGGTGGGCGAGACCATGATCGTACTGATGGCCACCGGTAACACCCCGGTGATGGACTTCAGTATCTTCGAGGGGATGCGCACCCTATCCGCCAATATCGCGGTGGAGATGCCGGAGTCGGAGGTGGCGAGTACCCACTACCGCATCCTGTTCCTCGCGGCGCTGGTGCTCTTTATGTTTACCTTTGTGTTTAACACCCTGGCCGAGATCATACGCCAGCGGCTGCGTCGCAAGTACAGCAGCCTGTAACCGGAGCGGATAATGAAAGATTTAAAAAACTGGTTCCGCAGCGGTTCC
>JBFFJV010000085.1:0-9109 GCA_041555695.1 Thiohalomonadaceae bacterium
CCCACTACTAGGCAGATTCCTATGCATTACTCACCCGTCCGCCACTCGCCACCAGGAGCAAGCTCCCGTGCTGCCGTTCGACTTGCATGTGTTAAGCATGCAGCCAGCGTTCAATCTGAGCCAGGATCAAACTCTTCAGTTCATAAAGCTTGTGACCAATTGGCTTGGTCAAACCTTTTTGACGAAGTGATTGAACCTAAAACTTAAGTTCTTGATACTTCATCGAGTTTTTGCAATCAAAAACACGACGGAGCACCCACACAAATTATCTAGCCAAATTGTTAAAGAGCGTCTTCACTTCTTAGCGAAGAGGCCGGCATTATACCGACATCCAATCCCTTGTCAACACTTAATTTGAAGATTTATTCGAAGCCGCAATGACTTGAAATCCCTCTTCAAATCAGCAACAAACGGTGTTCCGACTGCTGCTAAAAGTGGCTAATCCTTGCCGTTCCTGGCGGGCTTTACCGCCGAAGAAGCTGCGCATTATACGCACCGAATTTCCGTGTGCAAGATAAATTTTCACAAATGATAAAAATAATTAATAACCACTAATATATCAATAAGTTATGGTCGTCATTACTTCAAAGTGACTTTAGCAAAACGTCTTTTACCGACCTGGTAGATAGATGTGGTATTCGCGGCGATATGGAGTTTCTTATCAGCAACCCTTTCACCCTCTATACGCACCGCCCCCTGCTGAATCATACGTAGCGCTTCAGAGGTGCTTTTCACCAGTTCTGCCTGACTAAGAAGTGTAGCAATCGCCATCCCTTCTCCACTGCTGTCCAGCGTGAGTTCCGGAATATCATCAGGCAGTGCTCCCTTCTGGAAGCGGGCGATAAAGTTATCACGGGCCTTCGCCCCCTCCCCCTCCCCGTGGAAACGGTCAACCAACTCCTCACCGAGGAGGAATTTAATATCACGCGGGTTTTTCCCGCCTTCGATCTCCAGCTTGAAGCCTTCTATCTGCGTCATCGGACGGAAGCTAAGTAGCTCGAAGTAGCGCCACATCAAATCATCAGAGATCGACATCAACTTCCCGAACTGCTCATCTGGGGCGTCATTAATACCTATATAGTTGTTTAACGACTTGGACATCTTCTGCACCCCATCCAGCCCCTCAAGGATAGGCATGGTGAGTACACTCTGCGGTTTCTGGCCGAAGGACTCCTGCAATTGGCGCCCAACTAACAGGTTGAACTTTTGATCGGTACCGCCAAGCTCCACATCTGCCTTCATCGCTACCGAGTCGTATCCCTGGATTAGCGGGTAGAGGAATTCATGGATGGCGATGGGCTGTCCGCCCGAGTAACGCTTGGAGAAATCATCGCGCTCCAGCATACGAGCCACGGTATGTTTGGCGGCCAGCTGGATCAGCTCCGCCGAGTCCATGGCATTCATCCAGCTGGAGTTAAACAGTACCGTAGTCTTCTCACGGTCAAGGATCTTGAAGATCTGGTGCTCGTAGGTCTGGGCGTTCGCAATCACATCATCACGTGTCAGCGGAGGGCGGGTCGCACTCTTACCCGTTGGGTCACCAATCATCGCGGTGAAATCCCCTATAAGGAATAACACCTCGTGGCCCAGCTCCTGAAACTGACGCAACTTATTAATCAATACGGTGTGGCCGAGGTGGAGGTCCGGCGCGGTTGGGTCAAAACCGGCCTTAATACGCAGTGGACGCCCCTCTTTGAGCTTGGCGACCAGCTCCTCTTCAACCAGTATCTCTTCGCTTCCGCGTTTGATCAGCGCGAGCGCCTCATCAAGCGTTGCCATCACTCTCTCCAAACAGGTAAAAAAACCGGCGTAGATTACCACAGGCTACCCATTCACTACAGAATGCAGCTACAATCATTGACCTGACGCCAGACTAGCGCTATTTTTATTATAAAAATTTGAGTGAATTCCGTGGATTACAACAATTACTTAAACAGGGACTGTAAGTCAGTCACATTAGATAGAGAGAAAAGGAGGCCGCGTATCCAGCGACGCCACCTTCATCTGTTAGCGATCAGCTCTGTAGTTTTGGGCGTCGTATCTCTCCTCATTCCCACTGATCAGGCGGAGGCGACACGCCAGATCACCCAATCGGCCGAAGAAACGGCTGCGCTCGATACGGGCCTTAATGAATTACTCAATTTACCCCTAAACCTCCCCAACCAGGTCACTCGCGAGCAGCAGGCGCCCGTGCTCAGCCGCAATAACACGCTTCCCTGGCAGAAAGTGACGGTTAGGGAGGGCGACAGCATGTCGCTCATCTTTGATCGACTCCACCTCACTCCACAGCAACTGCATGCCGTACTGGAAGCCGACAAAGAGGAACACTACCTGCGGCTACTGCGCCCGAAACAGACTCTGCAATTCCAGATCGCCGATAATGAACTTACCGCGATGCAGTACCAGCTCAGCCCCACCAGAAGCTTCCACATCACCCGGGAGGGTGACGACTTTGTGGCTCAGCTTCAGGAGAAGCCGGTAGAGATTCGCCTTACCCACGCTAGTGGCGAGATCAGCAGCTCCCTCTATCAGGCAGGCCATAAAGCCGGACTTTCCGACAATCTGATCATGGAATTAGTGAACATCTTTGGCTGGGACGTTGATTTCGCACTCGATATTCGTGGTGGTGATACCTTCTCACTGCTTTTCGAGGAACACTATCTTGATGGTGAGAAACTGCGTGATGGCAAGATCCTCGCCGCGGAGTTCACCAACCGAGGCGATAACTATCGTGCCGTACTGTTCACCGACCCCAAGGGCAACAGCCAGTACTATTCGGCCGACGGCAAGAGCATGCGCAAGGCCTTCCTGCGTAGCCCGGTCGACTTTCGCCGTATCTCCTCCACCTTCCAGCGTGAGCGCCACCACCCAGTACTGGGCAAGAAGCGTCCACACCGCGGAGTCGATTATGCCGCATCAACCGGTACACCGATTAAGGCCGCTGGTGACGGTAAGGTTATCTTCCGCGGCAAAAAGGGCGGCTATGGCAGCACCATCGTGCTGCAACACGGTGGCAAGTACACGACCCTCTATGCTCATCTATCGAAATTTCGCAAAGGTGTCGTCAACGGCAGTCGCGTGAAACAGGGGCAAACTATCGGCTATGTGGGCAAGAGCGGCCTGGCCACCGGGCCCCACCTGCACTATGAGTTCCGCGTCAATGGCGTACATCGCAACCCGTTAACGGTCAAATTCCCGGACGCCGCGCCAATCACCGCCAAATACAAGAGCGCCTTCATGCAGCAGTCAAGACAACTGCTAGCTCAACTGGATCTGTTTAAGCGCGTCCAGGTTGCCGCCAACCTGCAGTAATTCCCAGCTCCGCCATGACTGACTACTTTATCGGGCTCATGAGCGGAACCAGCATGGACGCGCTGGATGCCGTCCTGGTCGATTTCGCCGCCACTCCGCCCCGCCTCGTCGCTACCCACACTCAGGAACTGGGCGATGCATTGCGCCACGAACTCCTCGCTCTCGCCCAACCCGGCGACAATGAACTGGATCGCCTGGCACAGCTCGATATACGCATAGGAACCCTTAGCGCCCACTTGTCTCTGCGTCTACTGGAGCAGGCACAAGTAGTTAGCAGCGAGGTCCATGCTATTGGCAGCCACGGACAGACCGTACGTCACGCCCCCTGCGCCCCCACCCCCTACACGGTACAGATTGGTGATCCCAACACCATTGCCCAGCTCAGTGGCATTACCACCGTCGCCGATTTTCGTCGCCGCGATATGGTCGTGGGGGGACAGGGGGCACCACTGGTGCCCGCCTTCCACCAGGCACTATTTCACAGTAATAAGAAAAACCGGGTGCTCCTCAATATTGGTGGCATCGCCAATATCAGCATTCTGCCCGCCGATACGTCGCAGCCGGTAAGCGGCTTCGATACCGGCCCCGGTAATATGCTGATGGATGCCTGGAGTCAGCTTTACCAGCACCAGCCTTATGATGAATGCGGTAACTGGGCGCGTAGCGGCAGGGTAAATACAGAGCTACTCAACGAATTGCTGAGCGATCCCTACTTCTCAACTCCACCGCCAAAATCGACCGGGCGAGAGCAATATAACCTCCAGTGGCTGGAACAGCAGCTAAGCGCTGAGCTGCCGACACAGGATGTACAGGCCACCCTGTGCGAACTCACCGCGGCGACCATCGCCGATGCGGTACTGCGATTCGCCCCCGATACAGACGAGCTCTATGTCTGCGGTGGCGGTGCCCGTAACAGCTACCTCATGGAAAGAATCAGCG
This sequence comes from Thiohalomonadaceae bacterium, assembly GCA_041555695.1. GTDB lineage: Bacteria > Pseudomonadota > Gammaproteobacteria > Thiohalomonadales > Thiohalomonadaceae > JAPHSX01. The sequence continues at coordinate 4,252 of JBFFJV010000085.1, forward strand.
ATTACATGAAGGGATGCGAGGTCAGCACCACCTCCAGCCTGGGTATCGACCCGCAGTGGATCGAGGCGATGGCCTTTGCCTGGCTGGCCCGTCAGACCCTGCTCGGCCTGACCGGTAACATACCGGCAGTCACCGGGGCACATGAGGCGGTGATACTGGGGGGGATCTACCCGGCGCCGCCCCAACATCCGGCGTAACCACAACAACAAAAAAGGGGAGCCAGGCTCCCCTTTTTTATGCCATCGATATCACTCAGCGTCGCTCCAGATGGACATAATCGCGCACCGGCTCACCGGTATACTCCTGCGTCGGACGGAAGATGCGGTTATCCGCCAACTGCTCACGCCAGTGGGCCAGCCAGCCTGCGGAGCGGGAGATGGCGAAGATGGGGGTAAACTGGTCGGTACGGATCCCCAGCTCGTTGTATAGAATCCCGGAGTAGTAATCGACATTAGGATAGATACCTCGCTCCCCCAGCCTCTCGTTGGCAACCTCCTCCAGCGCCATGGCCGTCTCGTAAAGCTGAGAGTCGGCCATACCGTGACGTACCGCCAGCTTCTCCAGGTGCTTTTGCAAAATAGTAGCCCGTGGGTCTTTTACCGAATATTCGCGATGACCATAACCCCAGATCTTCTCCTTATTGCTCATCTGTTTGTCGAACCACGCCTGCACATTCTCAGGCCGTCCGATCTTTTTCAACATATCTACCACCTTCTCGTTAGCACCGCCGTGTAACGGTCCGGAGAGGGTGCCAATGGCCGCTGCAATCACACCATAGGGACTGGCGAGAGTAGAGCCGGTAACCAGCGCCGCAAAGGTAGAGGCGTTAATGGTGTGTTCGGCATGCAGCACAAAGCAACTGTCCATGATCTGCGCATGCAGCGGCTCCGGCTCCTTACCCTTGAGCATATAGAGGAAGTTCTCCGCGGTGGTCATATCAGTACGCGGCTCAATCGGATCATAGCCTTTACGAATATGTTCCCACATGGCGACGATCACCGGGATACGGGCGATGATCTTCACCGTCATATTGTGTATGTAGTTGAGATCCTCGCACAGCTCAGAGCCAGTCAGGCACTCATTACCCGGATAGAACATCCCCAGACTAGCCACTGCGGTTTGCAGCATCTCCATCGGGTGACCGGTGGCCGGGAGCTTCTTCATGATCTCGCGGATGTTGTACTTTACCCGGCGGTTGCGGCGCAGGTGGGCATCAAAATCAGCCAGTTCAGACGCCGTAGGCAAGTGGCCATCAAGCAGCAACAGGGTAGTCTCTTCAAAGGAACTGTACTCTGCCAGCTGCTCCACCGGGTAACCGCGGTAGGCAAGAATCCCCTTCTCACCATCGATGTAAGAGATATTGGAACGGGTGGCGGGAATGCCCTCAAGCCCGGGCAAATAGTCGCTCATGCGAATCAGTCCTTCATGTCGATTAATAGGTAACGGCAGCTCAATTAATAAAGCAGCCTTGCACTAGGGTATAGAGGCGAAAGGCCATTTCTTCAAGCCTACAAACCACAAGGGCCCGGGCGATCTCTCGCCCAGGCCCAGTGATTTACTCTGTAGAGCCTTAACTGCTACGGAGAAAAAGAGGAACCACAACCACAGGTGGTGGTGGCGTTAGGATTACGAATAACAAACTGCGCCCCCTCCAGATCCTCTTTATAGTCGATCTCGGCACCCACCATATACTGGTAGCTCATCGGGTCGATCAGCAGGGTGACGCCGTTCTTCTCTACCGAGGTATCGCCATCGTTCACCGCTTCATCGAAGGTAAAACCATACTGAAAGCCGGAACAGCCGCCACCGGTCACATAGACGCGCAGCTTCAGGTTGTCATTGCCCTCCTCTACGATCAACGCCTTCACCTTGTCGGCGGCGCTATCGGTAAAGACCAAGGGACTCTCTGCATCACTCATCATACTTCTCCAAAATCACTATAGAGACTAACTCTATGGCCTAATTGACCATATCCAAGCTGTTTAGTCAAGATTGTTCGCTATCTGCGCTCAGCAACTCAACCTTGGGGGCCGGCTGAAAACCTTCCTCTTGATGAACCAGACTACCGTTCACCTCGGCACCACGCACCATCTCGATAAACTTGTAGTAAACATTACCCACTACCCGCGCCTTCTCTGCCAGCTCGATATGCTCGGCAGCATGAACATCGCCCTTAACGCTACCGTTAAGAACAATATTGGGCACCCGCACTTCACCCTCAATGTGACCACGCTCGCTCAGGCTCAGCACCGAACCACTATCGGCATCGGCAAAGACATTACCCTTAATGGTGCCATCCACATGCAGGCCACCGCTGAAGTGGATATCCCCCTGCAGCTCAGAATTCTGTCCGATCAGGGTATCGATCTTAGTACCCCTGGATGACGATTTGTTCTTATTTCCAAACATTGCTAGCTCTTCTCCCCAACGACCCAGTCAAATGCCTGGGTCAGCTTCTTGTGCGCCTTGCTCTTTGGCTTGACGGTAAGATTAACTTTAATCGGCTCAAACTCTTCGGGCAATATAAAGTCACCCTCAAGAATTTGAAAATATTTAAATCGAAATTCCGGGCCACTCTTGCTATCGCTGATCTGCTCCAGGGTGTAGCTCTTCTGCTCCCCCTTGTACAAACCCGCCACCTCAAAGCGCAGATTGCCACGCGCTACGGTACCATTATTCAGTACCTGGGTTAACACCACCTTGAAGTGATAGTGGCGCGGCAACGTCCCGTTACTCAGCTCGAAGTCCTGCAGCTTGAGCCCCTTGTTTGCGTCCTTGGGCGAGACGATACCACGATAAAATGCCAGCTCCTCCTTCAGCTCCAGAATCTCGTCCTGCAGGCCGGTCACCGCCCCCTCAAGCTGCTTATATGCCTGTCGCTCAATCTGCCCGCTACGCTCCAGCACAGCATTCAGCTCCCGCAGCTTACTCTCCTGCTGCTCCAGCTCAACAATCTGCAGTTGCAGTGTGGTGAGGGCATCAGAGGAGGCCAGGGTATCGAAACCAGCACGATAACGACCAAACTCAAAGATCGCCGCGGCAAGCACCAGGGAGAACAGAGCAATCCCCGCCATACTCAGCCGTGAGTGCCAGAGAGAACGCCTTTTTACAACCAGATGACTCATGGCAACAGGGCGATCTGCTCAAGCCCGGCCTGCTCATCCAGGCCAAACATCACGTTCATATTCTGTACTGCCTGCCCCGAGGCCCCTTTAACCAGGTTGTCGATCACCGAGAGGATCACCACGGTATCGCCCCCCTGCGGGCGGTGAACAGCAATGCGGCAGTGGTTCGCCCCCTTCACCGAGCGGGTCTCAGGGTGGGCCCCGGCAGGCATCACATCAACGAAGTATTCATCTTTATAACGCTCTTCGTAGAGGGCCTGCAGATCGCCGGGCTCACCCTTGAGGGTAGCGTAGAGAGTGGCGTGGATACCACGAATCATCGGCGTCAGGTGCGGTACAAAGGTCAGACCGACCTGGTGGCCCGCCACCGTGGAGAGCTTTTCGCTGATCTCCGGCTGGTGACGGTGGCCGGCCACCGCATAGGCCTTCATGCTCTCACTGGTCTCACACAGCAGGGTGGCCACACTGGCCTTACGACCGGCACCACTGACCCCCGACTTGGTATCGGCGATAAGGCGCCCGGTATCAATCAGGCCATTCTCGATCAGCGGCAGATAACCGAGCTGCGTCGCGGTAGGGTAGCAACCGGGGCAGGCAATCAGCCGCGCCTCACGGATCTGCTCACGATTGAGTTCCGGCAGGCCATAGACTGCCAGCTCTACCAGGTCAGTGCGGGTGTGCTCCATGCCGTACCACTTCTCCCACACCGCAATATCGTTAATGCGGAAGTCCGCGCCCAGGTCGATAACCCGAACACCACGCTCCAGCAGCTCACCGGCACCGGCCATGGCAACACCATGCGGGGTGGCATAAAACACCACATCGCACTCGGCCAGCTGCTCAATGTCCGGCACACTGAAGGCGATATCCACGTGACCGCGCAGATTGGGGAACATATCGGCCACCGGCATACCCGCCTCCGAGCGGGAGGTGATGACCTTTAAATCCACCTGCGGGTGCACTGCCAGCAACCGCAACAGTTCCACCCCGGTATAACCGGTTCCGCCAACAATACCTACCTTAATCATGATTCTCTGCGCTTCCCGCTGTGTCACCAATAACAATGAAGAGCATCATAAGAGAGCGCGGGCAAAAGAAAAAGGGGAATAACCCCTTAATATTCGGTAACAGAGGGTGGCTCTGGCATAATGCAGCGATAATGTACTGACTCTGGGACAAGGAACATCACATTGCTTGACCGTCTGCGCCACCGTCTCGCCCGTGCTGAGGCGTTGCCACTACTCTCCCTGCTCGGCATCCTCACGGGGCTACTGGCCGGTCTGGTCATCATCCTGTTCCGCCTCTCGATTGAAGAGGTACAGGCAATGATACTGCCGGGGGGGGATAGCGAAAACTTCGAGGCACTGAGTGGGCTGTGGCGCCTCCTCCTGCCGCTGGGTGGCGCCCTGTTACTGGGCATCCTGTTTCAGCTTCTCCAGCGTGAGCATCGCACGGTCGGGGTGGTTCACGTCATGGAACGCCTCACCTACCACCAGGGTCACCTCCCCTGGCAGAACGCGGTAGCGCAATTCGTCGGTACCTTCTTCGCCATTGTCAGTGGCAACTCGGTGGGGCGGGAAGGGCCTGGGGTACACCTCGGTGCCGTCAATGGCAGCCTGCTTGGGCAGTGGCTTAAGCTGCCCAACAACTCCGTACGCATCCTCGTCTCCTGCGGCGTCGCCGCCGCCATTGCCGCCTCTTTCAACACCCCCCTGGCCGGGGTGATCTTCGCC
>JBFFJV010000086.1:0-9102 GCA_041555695.1 Thiohalomonadaceae bacterium
TGAGGAGGCGAAAAGAGGGATCGTTGAAAAATCGCGCTTACTGGCGGCAGCCAGTCACGACCTTCGCCAGCCCCTGCACGCGGTGCAGCTCTTTATGAGCGTATTTAAGGATGCGGTCACTGAGGCGGAGCGGGCAAGGGTGTTCGAGCGTATCGAGGTGTCTGTGAATTCGTTGACCAGGCTGTTTGATTCCATACTTGATATGTCACGTTTGGATGCTGACGCGGTAAAGCCCGAATGGAGTCATTTTGATGTCTCTGCCCTGATTGAGGATTTGAAAGACGAATTTTCAGTGATGGCCGAGGAGAAGGGATTAAGCTTGCGTGCGCATGCGGGCACTCTGATCGTCAAGTCTGATCGTGAGCTGCTGGAGCGGGTGCTACGTAATTTGATTAGCAATGCCATACGGTATACCGATACTGGCGGTGTCCTGATCTCCGCAAGGCGTCGAGGACACCGTGTATTGTTGCAGGTCTGGGATACCGGTATCGGTGTTGCACCAGAGGATAAAAAGAAAATTTATACCGAGTTTCAGCAGTTACATACCGTACGTGATGACCGGGTGCAGGGCTTTGGCCTGGGCCTGGCACTGGTGCGACGCTTCTGCCAGCTGCTTGGTTATACCATGACACTTGAATCGACACCGCTACGTGGCTCAGTCTTTGCACTAAGCGTAGATGAAGGTGATATCGGAATGATGGCGCAGGAGATACCAGTACAGCAGGCCGTCCGCTGGGATCTCACGGGCCGCTGCATATTGGTGATCGATGATGAGCCACAGATACTCGATGCCATGTACACCATACTCTCCCGCTGGGGGTGTGAGGTGGTCACTGCCGATTCGTTGGAACATGCCTTTGAGCAGCTGGACAGGCGTCACGCGATCCCGGAGATGGTGTTATCGGACATGCGCCTGCGTGACAGCAAAACCGGTATTGAGGCGATTGACGGGATTCGTGAGCGCTATGGCGCACAGATACCCGGTGCCCTGATTACGGGAGAGTCCGAGGCATCAAGGATCGCCCTGTCAGAACAGAGCGGCTACGAGGTGCTGCAAAAGCCGGTACAGCCGGCGCATATTCGCACCACGATCTTTCGCCATCTTACGGCGCTGTAACAATGCTCCGGTGAATGGCGTTGCGTACACACTCGGTACGGTTTTTCGCATCCAGCAGTTTGAACAGGGCATTGAGGTGTGATTTTACTGTATGCTCGGTGAGGGAAAGGCTCAGGGCGATCTGCCTGTTGGTGTAGCCCTTGGCGATGAGCGTTAACACATCGAGCTGCCGTCGAGTGATACCGTGGGTCTTCGACGGGCTATCCCCCTGTGATTTGCTCAACACCCTTCTCGAATCGATACGGTCGATCTTCTGCTGAATCGCCTGCGGCAGATAAATATCACCCTGCAGTATGGCGCGTAGGGCCTCCAGCATCTGCTGGCTGCTATGTGACTTGGGTATGAAGCCCAGTGCCCCGGCATCAAGTGCCTGCTTAATCTTGTGACTATCCTCTTCCCCTGAGAGCACTACCAGCGGCAGGCACAGCTTGCGCTCACTCATACGTTGCAGGATAGACAGCCCATCCATCCCTGGCATGCTGAGGTCGATCAACACCAGGTCAAAGCGCTGTCCCGACTCCAGAATCTCAATGGCCTGTTCGGCACTCGTCGATTCGCTCACGACTGCTTCGGAATCGAGTTCATGCAGGATGTGGCGCATACCATCGATAAAAAGCTGGTGATCATCAGTAATTAGAACGCGCATCTTTTACTCTCCCGTTGATACGGAATAGTACAACATACCTGCCGAACCCCAAATTCATACTTATGGCGGATACCGTCATGCCCCCATACCCTGAATAATGGGTAAACCGCATGTGTAGATAAAAATAAATACACCGCACGATTTGCTTTGAGGGATCCATCATGAATAAAGTCTACCGCCTTGTCTGGAGCCGGGTCGTCAACGGCTGGGTCTGTTGCGCCGAAACTGCCCGGGGGCGCGGCAAATCCGGCACCACGCGTAAGCTGGTGGTGGGTGCCGTGGCGTTGGCGGGCAGTGCGCTACTCTCACCGGCGGTGGCTGCCCCCAGCGGCGGCGTTGTCAGCGCCGGCAGCGGCACCATCAGCCAGAGCGGTAGCACCACCACCATCAACCAGAGTACGCAGAATCTGGCCATCAACTGGCAGAACTTCAATATTGGCGCCAACGAGGCGGTCACCTTCAACCAGCCCAATGCCGGGGCCATCGCCCTGAACCGCGTTACCGGCCAGGACCCCAGTCAGATCCTCGGCAGCCTCAGTGCCAATGGCCAGGTCTTCGTGCTCAACCCCAATGGGGTGCTCTTCGGTCAGGGCGCGCAGGTCAATGTTGGTGGCCTGGTCGCCACTACCCTGGGCCTCAGCGATGCCGACCTGATGGCGGGTAACACTACCTTTAGTGGCAGCGGCGGCAGTGTCGTCAACCAGGGGACTCTCACCGCCACACAAGGTGGCTACATCGCCCTGCTGGCCCCCGAGGTACGCAACGAGGGCGTCATCTCCGCCACCAAGGGCACCGCCCTGCTGGGGGCCGGTGACAAGGTGACCCTTAAACTGGATAACGGCAGCCTGGTCTCCTACAGCATCGACCAGGGGGCGCTCAACGCGCTGGTCGACAACCAGCAACTTATCGAGGCCGACGGCGGCCAAGTCTACCTCTCGGCCCGTGCCGCCGACGCCCTCAGTACGGCAGTGGTCAACAACAGCGGCATCATCCAGGCGCGCACCCTGCAGAACGTCAACGGCACCATCATGCTGATGGGTGACATGCAGAGCGGCACGGTCAACGTGGATGGCACCCTGGATGCCAGCGCCCCTGACGGCGGCAACGGCGGCTTTATCGAAACCTCCGCCGCCCACGTGCAGGTGGCCGATAGTGCCAACGTGACCACACTTGCCGTCAGTGGCGAGTCCGGCACCTGGCTTATCGACCCGGTGGACTTTACTATCGCCGCCAGCGGTGGCGACATAACCGGCGCGGCAGTGTCGACGGCCCTGGCCGGCGGAAACCTCACGATTCAAAGCAATTCAGGGGCAACCGGAACGGCGGGTGATATTAACGTCAACGACGTGGTGGCCTGGATGACCAATACGCTCACCCTGAGTGCGCAGAATGACATCAACATTAATGCCTATATGCGTACTACTGACGGGGGGCTTGCGTTGGAGTTTGGTTTGGGGGCATTGGCGGCGGGTAACAGCAGTAACCTTAACACCGCCAGTGGCGTGAAGGTAGACCTGGGCAGTACCTCTACCTACACCACCCGGCAAGGCGCGGACGGCGTGATGAACAGCTACACCATCATCAGCACGCTGGCAGAGTTGCAGGGTATGGACACGCTTACGAATTACGCACTGGGTGGTGATATTGATGCCTCGGCGAGCAGCAGTTGGAATGGCGGCGCAGGTTTTGTGCCAATCGGCAACATCGTTAGTCCTTACATGAAGACCTTCGACGGCCTGGGTCACACAATCTCTGGCCTGACCATCAACCGGCCGACAGAGGATTATGTTGGCCTATTCGGGGTTGAGGCCGGGGTGATCCGCAATGTGGGGCTGAGTGGTGGCAGTGTCACGGGTCACGATGATGTCGGCGGGCTGGTGGGAAAAAACTTCGGTACGATCAACAACAGCTCCACAGGAAGCAGCGTCAGTGGTAGCAGCTATGTCGGTGGGTTAGTCGGGGAGCACAGCTATTATCAAGCCAGTACCTTTACTCCCACAACATCCGCCGTCATCAGTAACAGTTACGCGACTGGTAGTGTCAGCGGCGTTGGCGGAAATGGCATCTATACAGTGTCTAATGGATACGTTGGTGGACTGGTTGGGGTAAGCTACGACAGTGTAATACGCAACAGTTATGCCACGGGCAGCGTTAGCGGTGTAACTAATACTGCGGGTGGCCTGGTAGGGTGGAACTCGGGCGATGTTGCGAACAGCTATGCCACCGGCAATGTTAGCAACGTGGATGCGTTTGCCGGAGGGCTGGTAGGAGCAAACTACGCTCATGGCGTGATCAGCGATAGCTACGCTACCGGCAACATCAGCAACGTGTGGAGTGCCGCCGGCGGATTGGTGGGGGCGAATTGGGGTTATATTTATATTCCTGGTGCCCAAGAAATTCGTGATGGCATAATTCGCAACAGCTACGCTACCGGTAGTGTCAGTGGCACCAACGATGTTGGTGGATTGGTAGGCTCCTATTATGTGAGTACAGTCACCCCGGGCTCGATCAGTAACAGCTACGCCACCGGCAGCGTCACTGGCACCAGCAATGTTGGTGGGCTGCTAGGATACTACGATAATGGTAACGGTGAAGTCACGATCAGCAACAGCTTCTGGGATGTTACGACAACGGGCCAGGCCACCTCTGCCGGCGGCACCGGCCTGACCACGGCGCAGATGATGAACCTGTCGAGCTTTAGCGGCTGGGATATCGCCAACACCGGTGGCAATGGTGCCACCTGGCGCATCTATGAGGGCAATACCGCGCCGCTGTTAACCGGCTTCCTGAGTGAGTTAACGCTTACCGATGCGCCGGATGCCAGCGCCACCTACAACGGCACCGCGCAAAGTGCTAATGCCACCTCCATCACCGGGGTGCTGGGCTCTGCGGCCAGCGGCACCAACGCCGGTGTTTATAACGGCTACTACTCCACCCAGCAGGGCTATGACCTCATTGGTGGCAATCTGACCATCAACGAGGCACTGCTGACGGTGACGGCGGATAACCAGTACCGCCTCTACGGTGAGGCGAACCCGACACTCACGCAAACGTTCAGCGGCTTTGTGAATGGCGAGACCCTCGCCACCTCCGGGGTCACCGGCACCGCCACGGGAACCACCGCGGCGACCGCGACCACCAATGTCGGCAGCGCCGCGATTGTCGCCAGCACCGCCGGACTGAGTGCCACCAACTACGATTTTGTGGCCTCGGCCATTGATGGCACCCTGACCATCGACAAGGCGCACCTGACGGTGACGGCCGATGACCAGAGCCGCCTCTATGGCGAGGTGAACCCGGCGTTCACACAAACGATCAGCGGCTTCGTGAATGGCGAGACCCTGGCGACTTCGGGTGTGACCGGCACGGCCACAGGCAGCACGACCGCAACGCAAAGCACTCCCATTGGTACTGCCACCATTGTTGCGAGTAGCGCCGGTTTGAGCGCGGGCAACTACGACTTCACCACCCTGGTGGATGGCACCCTGAGTATCATCCCTCCAGCCTATTACAGCATCTATGCCGCCCCCTATAGCATCTCACCAGCCGTAGCTGAGGCGATCGTTACATTGCCGGGCGGTGACGTCGAACTGCTACCGGTCTTCGGAAACACGATGGCTGCAGAGGCCACATCCCCTGAGCCTGTTGTGATGGCCATGGTCGGCCCCGATGAGTCGTTGTCCTCTGAGGCGACGCTGAATACCACGGTCGAGGCCGATGTGGCGAGTAGCACGGCAGGGCAGGCAGAGGTCACCCTGGTGGGTGATGGCATCCGGCTGCCTGATGATGTGATGCATTCCCTGCGTTAGGAATAAAGATGAAGAGCAAAAACAAAATAAGTTATGAAAAAGCGAAAAAAATTATGCCACGCAAATCATATAACGTCCCCGCGCTGAGCCTGGCCCTGCTCTATGGCCTGGCTGCACAGGCTGCCCCGGTGCCGCCCGATGCGGGGCAGACACTGCGCGAGCTGCAACCACAGCCTGAGCTCACGGTACCCAAAGACACCACGACGCTGGAGGTTGAGGAGGAGCGGGAGGTGAAAAGAGGCACTGCTGATGGCCTGCGCGTGGCCGTCAAGGCTGTCCGCCTGAGCGGCAATAAAGCGTTTTCCGCGGTGGAGCTGGAGGCCCTGGTTGCTGATCTGGTGGGAGGGGAGCGGAGCCTCGGCGACCTTGAGGCGGGCGCGGCACGTATCACCGCCTATTACCGTCAGCATGGCTATCTGATAGCACGCGCCTATCTTCCGCAACAGGCGATCAACAATGGGGTGGTGGTGATCAGTGTGCTGGAGGGGACTGTGGGTGAGCAGCGCATCAGCAACCAGTCGCTGGTGAGCGATGAGCGCGTTAATGGCTACTTTAGCGCCACCAACCGCGGTGATGCGATCCGGTCAGCCCCGCTTAATCGCGCCCTGCTGTTGTTGAACGATATGCCGGGGGTGGGTGGTTCGCGTGCCAGCCTGCAACCAGGGGCCAGCGTCGGCACCACGGATCTCATTGTGGAGGTGACCCCCTCCGTGCCTTACGACGCCAGGGTGGAGCTGGATAATTACGGCAACCGTTACACCGGAGAGTATCGCCTGGGTGCGGCACTGGCCCTGAACAGTCCGCTAAAAATGGGCGACCAACTCACGCTGCGGGCCATCACCAGCGATGAGGGGATGAGCTATGCGCGTCTGGCCTATCAGCTTCCCGTGGGTGATGACGGCTTAAGGCTGGGGGCTGCGTATAGTGATAGCCGTTACACACTGGCAAAGGAGTTTGCGGCACTGAAATCGCACGGTAGCGCCAGCAGTGCCAGTCTGTATGCCGTCTACCCTTTTATGCGTAGCCGAGCCAGCAACCTTAACGGTACGCTGAGCTGCGAAGATAAGAGACTCAACGACAGCACCGATGCCCCCGCCACCTCGCTTGATAAGCAGGTGAAACTGATCAGTGTTGGGCTCTCCGGTAATCACCAGGATACATTAGGCGGCGCGGGCAATACCTCGTTTGCACTCTCACTCATATCCGGTGAGCTGGGCATGGACGACGAATCCCTCGCTGTGGACAGTGTAACGGCCAAAAGCGAGGGTAACTTTACAAGGTTGACCTATAACCTTAATCGCCTGCAGCGCCTGAATGCTGGCAACACCCTGTCGCTCTCCCTTTCTGGACAACTAGCCAGCAAAAATCTCAACTCCTCCGAGAAGTTCATTCTGGGAGGGGCCACCGGTGTGCGCGCCTATCCGCAGGGCGAAGGCAGTGGTGACGAAGGCTGGCTAGCGAATCTGGAGCTGCGACACAGTTTCAGCGCAGCGCTCCAGGGGGTGGCGTTCTACGATTCTGGAATGGTGACCGTGAACCACGACCCTTACGCCACCACAACGAACACACGCAGCATCGCCGGTGCCGGGTTGGGCATGAATGGGAAATACGACAAACTGCAATTTAAGGTGGCCATTGCGTGGCGCACCAGTGGTGGGGTAGCGCAAGCGGTGGCAGATTCTGCAGATAAAAATCCGATGGCCTGGGTACAACTTGGGTGGCAATTATAGTAATGCTAGTAAAAGGGGACTGAGGTTTTTTTACTAACCAATTACTAAATTTTTATCCCTCCGTCCACATTCATACCAGGTCAAATAGCTGTTCTGATTCGGGAATCTAAATCGTCTGCTCGGCATTCGATGCCTCGCCTACTGCCACGTTGGCATTAAATTCCTGCAGTAGGCGACGTATCCCATCAATAAAAAGCTGGTGATCATCAGTGATTAGAACGCGCATCTTTTACTCTCCCGTTGATACGGAATAGTACAACATACCTGCCGAACCCCAAATTCATACTTATGGCGGATACCCAGCGAGCGCAATAACAAGAATAATGTCGGCGGGATAAACATGTGGACAATTGTTAACAGATTTTAATTGCTAGTTGGCCATGTGACTGCTGCATCGTCGTCGTGACGTTGAACAGGAAGTATAAAATTAAAAACACGGGGTATTAGAATGTTCCATCGCGCTATCAAATCAGTCGCCTATTTATTCGTGCTGTCAGGTCTGCTTACGGCCTGTAGTGATGATATTAGTGTCGATCAGACACCAGCAACGGCCGCGACAGAAGAATCGGTTCCCGCCCTTGTCGGTGCCACCTCAACCTCTAATACCACCGTATTTCTCTCCTATAGCAAGCGTATGGGGCCCTCCGCAACGGAGCTTGCCAATTATACGGTCACCCAGGAGACCATCAATCCTGAGGTAGGTCGTCTTACGGTCACGGCGGCCTACTTTACCCCGGGTGATAATACCCACACCAGCGTGACGCTTGAGACCTCACCGCAGAATGAGCTGACCTACCGGGTGCAGACTACCGGAATTAAAGATGCCGATGGTAATCCGATTCTCGGCATTGTTGAGATAATCAATGGCTCAATCGATACCAGTAGCACGCTCTTTATGGGTTCGGCCCCCGGCCTGCTAGACCTGATGCTTGTCGATGACGGCGCGGGTGGTATTGCCGGCTGGAGTGATGCCAACGCCAATGGTGTAATCGATGCCGGCGATAGTTTAACGGATGCCCTGGGCAGGAATATCCTGGTTGCCGATGCCAATGGTGACGGTGTTGTTGATAACTGGATTGATTATGACAATTCCGGCAGCGTTACCCTGGGTGATGTGCTCTCCGGATTTCAGGATACCGACGGTGACGGCATTACCGATAGTCAGGAACTGTACGGCGAAAGTGTCTTTATCGAAAAGGCCAATGGCGAGGTGGTGGTTACCGATGTCACCAGTGACCCGACCAGGACCGACAGTGATGGCGATGGTCTGAGTGACCTGGAAGAGCTGAATATCGGCAGTAACCCCAGAAGTAGCGACACGGATAGCGATAGTATCCCCGACTATATCGAGTGGAACGTGGTGCTAAGTGACACCAACGCCCAGGATACCGATCTCGATGGCCTGATCGACGGCCTGGAGCACAACTTCTACCATACCTCCCCCCTGCTGGCCGACTCGGACGGTGATCAACTTTCAGACAGCAGCGAGCTGCTGGAGCTGAATCGCAACCCCCGTATTGCCGACCTGCCCAAGCTCAATATCAGCGTCGGTGAGATGCGTCTGCAGATCGACGAGCGTTATAGCTATACCGATGAGAGTGGTGAAACCATTACGCAGGAATCGAGTTCAAGTACCACCCTGGCCAATAGCCAGAATCAATCGTTTTCAGAGGGAAGCAGTCATACCCTGGAATTTACCGCCGATGCGTCGATAAGAGCTGGAGGTGGTGTAGGTTTTTATGGAGATGGTTACGGGGCGGGAGTTGAAGCGACGCTCGCTGCCGGCTTTACCGACTCGAA
>JBFFJV010000087.1:0-9001 GCA_041555695.1 Thiohalomonadaceae bacterium
ACCACCGAGAAGCCGCGTGTCGAGCGTATCTGTCAGCTGGCCAGTGGTTTCGTCTACTATGTTTCGCTCAAGGGGATCACCGGAGCCGGTCATCTCGATACCGATGAAGTGGCGACACGACTTGAGATGATTCGCGGTGCCACCGATTTGCCGGTAGGTGTCGGATTTGGTATCAAGGATGGTGAGACCGCCGCACGCGTTGCCGCCGTGGCCGATGCGGTGATAGTCGGCAGCGCTGTGGTTAATCGCATGGCCGAGCTGGAGCACGACGCGGAGAAGATCCCGCAGACACTATCGAATTTTATGGGCGAGCTTCGTGCCGCCATGGACGAGCGTTCCTAAAGGGAACGCCGAGAAAATAACCCGAATTGGGGGATAAAGAACAATGAGCTGGTTACAGAAATTTCTGCCACAAATCAGTACCGAGGGAGCGAGCAAAAAGGCCGTGCCTGAAGGGCTGTGGGCCAAGTGTCCCGGTTGTAACGGCGTGCTTTACCGCGCTGAGCTGGAGCGCAATCTGGATGTCTGTCCTAAGTGCGGTCACCATATGCGCATCGGTGCACGTCGCCGCCTTGAGGCCTTCCTTGATGCCGAGCCGCGCCAGGAGATCGGTGATGAGATCGGTCCGGTCGATTACCTTAAGTTTAAGGACAGCAAGAAGTATAAGGATCGTATCGTCGCTGCACAGAAGGCGACCGATGAGACCGATGCACTGATTGCGATGATGGGTCAGGTGAAGGGGGTACCACTGGTTGCCGCGGCATTTGAATTCAGGTTCATGGGTGGCTCTATGGGGTCGGTTGTGGGTGAGCGTTTTGTGCGTGCCGCCAACGCCAGTATCGAACATGGTATCCCGCTGGTCTGTTTCTCCGCCTCGGGCGGTGCGCGTATGCAGGAGGCGTTATTCTCACTGATGCAGATGGCCAAGACCTCAGCCGTGCTGGCCACCATGCGTGAAAAGGGTATTCCCTTTATCTCGGTGATGACCGACCCGACCATGGGTGGTGTTTCCGCCTCACTGGCGATGCTGGGCGATATCAACATCGGCGAGCCGAATGCGCTGATCGGTTTTGCCGGTCCACGCGTTATCGAGCAGACGGTACGCGAGACCCTGCCCGAAGGCTTCCAGCGCAGTGAGTTCCTGCTGCAAAAGGGTGCCATTGATATGATCGTGGCCCGTGGTGATATGCGTGATCGCATCGCCAGCCTGCTCAGCATGATGACCAATCAGCCAGCACCGAAATAAGGTCATCAGTAGCCTGAATTTCAATGCGTTTTTCTAGCCTTGACCAGTGGCTGAGCTGGCAGGAGACGCTGCACCCGGTCGGTATCGACCTCGGGCTGGAGCGTCCCGGCAAGGTGCTGCGGGCGATGGGACTGGAGAGTCCCCGCCATACTGTAATCACCGTTGCCGGCACCAACGGCAAGGGCTCCAGTGTCGCCCTGCTGGAGTCCATTCTGCTTGCCGCCGGTTATCGCGTCGGTTGCTACACCTCACCCCATCTCCTTCACTACAACGAGCGCATTCGCCTAAATGGTGAGCCGGTTGATGATGCCCTGCTGTGCGAGAGCTTCGAGCGTATCGATCAGGCGCGTGGTGAGACCTCGCTGACTTACTTTGAGTTTGGCACCCTGGCTGCCTTTGACATCTTCGCCCGCGCCGGACTGGATGTGGCGGTAGTGGAGGTGGGGCTCGGCGGCAGGCTGGATGCCGCCAATCTGCTTGATGCCGATGTGGCGTTGATCACCGCCATCGATGTGGATCATGCCGCCTGGCTCGGTAATGACCGCGAGACCATTGCAATTGAGAAGGGGGGGATCATGCGTACGGAACGCCCCGCCGTCTGTAGTGACCCGCAGCCGCCGCAGAGCCTTATCGATCTTGCGAAGCAGATGGCGACGCCACTCTCGGTGCTGGCTCATGACTACTGCTATGTGGATGGGGGAGAGTACTGGCAGTGGTCATCTGGCTCGACGCTACGTGATGCCCTGCCACTGCCGGCACTACGCGGCAGGGCGCAACTGCAAAATGCTGCCGGGGTGTTGATGGTGTTGCAGAAACTTGCCGAGCGACTCCCCGTTGCACTGCAACATCTTAAACAGGGTTTACTGTCGGTGAGCCTGCCGGGACGCTTTCAGGTTGTTCCCGGTGTACCGGTTACCATTCTTGATGTGGCGCATAACCCGCAGTCGGCGCAGGTGCTGGCCGATAACCTTCGCTCAATGCCTGTGAAGGGCAAGACTCATGCGGTGGTGGCGATGCTGGCGGATAAGGATCTAAGCGCCACCCTGCAACACCTTAAGGGGCTGGTCACAACATGGTACCCCGCGGGTCTGGCGGTAGCGCGCGGTGCCGATGAGGTGACTCTGGCGCAGGCATTGAGTGATATCGGTGAGCAGGGTGATACACGCTTTGCCACGGTGAGCGAGGCGCTAGCTGCAGCACAGCAGCAGGCACTGCCGGATGACCGCATTGTGATCTTCGGCTCGTTTTATACGGTAGCCGAGGCCTTGGCTAAGACCGTATAATGCGACTGAAACAGGGTGTTTCTAAATCATTTGAGGTGTTTCGTTGAACGAACAGGTTAAGCAGCGACTAGTCGGTGCCGTAGTGCTGGTCTCGCTGGCCGTGATCTTCATACCCATGTTGCTGGATGGCGGCAACAACTCCTCGATGCCCCGTTATGGCAGCAACATCCCGCAGCAACCCGATTTTGATTTTGAACCCCTGGAGATCCCGCTGCAGCCGATTACTCCGATTCCAGCTGAGCGGCCCCGTGTGATCGACAAGGCAGAGCCTGCTGAGCCACCTAAGACGGCCACCAGCAAACCGGCGCAGAGTGAGCCCGCAACGCAGACGAAGCCTGTGGCCTCACAACCCGATTCCGTTGCTGTTGAAGCACCAAAGGCTGCCGCCAGTGGCGATTCGGTCGCCTGGGTGGTACAGGTCGGCAGCTTTAGCCAGTCGGACAATGCCCTGGCTTTACGCGATAAATTACGTAAGAACGGTTTTACCGCTTTTGTTGAGAAATACCGTGATACGGGCAAGACCTCCTACCGGGTGCGGGTCGGTCCCGAGCTCAAACGTGCGACTGCCGAGAAGCATCTGCAGCAACTGCAAAGTAAGCTCAAGCTCAGTGGCATCATCATGGGGCACCCATGAGCAAACTCGGCTTTTTCACTTGCCCCGGCTCTGTTAAGATCCGCCCCTTTCCCGGCAAGGGTTACCTGGCCGCCATCGAGTCAACAGCGAAACTATGAACTGGGTCGACTACTCCATACTTGCCGTTATCGGCATCTCCGTGCTGATCAGTATCTGGCGTGGCTTCACCAAAGAGGCATTGTCGTTAGCCGGCTGGATTATTGCCGCCTGGGTCTCACTCACCTTCGCCGACAAGTTACAGGGGTTGCTTGAACCCCACATTGAGGTCCCCTCCTTAAGGTTGATAGTCGCCTTTGCCATCCTGTTTATTGCCACCCTGTTCCTCGCCGGTTTCATCAACTATCTGGCGGTACAGGTGATCAAGAAGACCGGTCTTTCCGGCACCGATCGTATGGTTGGCATCTTCTTTGGTGTGGCACGTGGCTGTGTGGTGGTGGCGGTGCTGGTGCTGGCTGCTGGTATGACACCGGTTCCTCAGGACCCCTGGTGGAATCAGTCACAACTGATGCATTATTTTCAGGATATGGCGATCTGGCTACGCCAGTTTCTCCCCGCCGATATCGCTAAGAGTATTCAATACTAGTCGGTCGCAAGCGGCCTGATTAACACGAGGAAACTGAGAGCATGTGCGGCATTATCGGTATCGTGGGCAAGGGCCCCGTCAATCAGGCGATCTATGATGGCCTGACCGTTCTGCAACATCGTGGCCAGGATGCCGCCGGAATTATGACCTGCGACGACAACCGTCTCTTCCTGCGTAAGGATAATGGCCTGGTGAGCGACGTCTTTCGCACCAGTCACATGCTGCGCCTGCAGGGCAACATGGGGATTGGTCATGTGCGCTATCCCACCGCCGGCTGTTCCTCCTCTGCCGAGGCACAGCCCTTCTATGTGAACTCCCCCTACGGCATTGCGTTGGCACACAACGGTAACCTCACCAATGCCGAGACCTTGATGGAGGATCTGTTCCGCGAGGACCTGCGCCACATCAATACCAGCTCTGACTCCGAGGTTCTGCTTAACGTCTTTGCCCATGAACTGCAGCGCCAGGGTAAGTATCGCGTCGATGAGAACGATGTCTTCGAGGCGGTTTCACGTGTGCACAAGCGTATTAAGGGTGGCTATGCGGTGGTCTCACTGCTCATCGGCTATGGCATTGTCGCCTTCCGTGATCCTAACGGCATTCGCCCGTTGATGATCGGCAAGCGCACCACTGAGCAGGGCGATGAATACATGGTCGCCTCGGAGAGCGTGGCGATTGATGCCCTGGGCTTTGAGCGGGTACGCGATGTGGAGCCGGGCGAGGCGGTGTTTATCGACATGGCCGGTCATTTTTATTCGCGTCAGTGTACCGAGAATGCGCTGCACTCACCCTGTATCTTTGAGTATGTCTACTTCGCTCGTCCCGACTCCATTATCGACGGTATCTCGGTCTACAAGGCACGCCTGCGCATGGGCGAGACCCTGGCGAAGAAGATCGAAAAGGTCTTCCCCGATCACGATATCGATGTGGTGATCCCGATCCCCGACACCAGTCGTACCTCGGCGATGCAGTTGGCCAATGAGCTGAATATTCTCTATCGCGAAGGCTTTATCAAAAACCGTTACATCGGTCGTACCTTCATCATGCCGGGGCAGCAGCAGCGTAAGAAGTCGGTACGCCAGAAGCTCAACCCTATCGATCTGGAGTTCCGTGGCAAGAATGTGTTGCTGGTGGATGATTCCATCGTACGTGGCACCACCTCTCAGCAGATCATTCAAATGGCCCGCGATGCCGGTGCCAATAAGGTCTATTTTGCCTCGGCCGCGCCGCCGGTGCGTTTCCCCAATGTCTACGGCATCGATATGCCGAGCAAGGAAGAGCTGATCGGACACGACCGTAACGACGAGCAGATCGCCGAGGCAATTGGTGCGGATCGCCTGTTCTATCAGGATCTTGATGATCTCATTGATGCGGTACTCTATAAAAAGAGCAAGAAGGTGACGCGTTTCGATACTTCGGTATTTAACGGTGAGTACGTGACCGGTGATGTGGATGCGGCCTATCTGCAAAAGCTGGAAGATAGTCGAAGTGATGGGGCCAAATCTGATCGTGACAAGCGTGAGAGCAGCGTAATAGAAATGCACAATAACGACTAAAGTTGACATCACTACGGCTTAGTCATAGCCTTTGGGGTACGCGCCGATTTGAGACTCAGCTTGCGGGCGCGAAAAAAATGCAGCTAAAGCGAAGGTGATAAACCTGCTTTAGTGATTACTGAGCGGGTTTTTTTACGCCTGATGAGAGGCCAGGGGAAAGAGTATGACGATTTCACAAGACGAGTGGGACGAGTTCGGTTTCGATACCCTGGCGGTGCGCGCCGGTCAGGTGCGTAGTAGCGAGGGTGAGCAGAGCGAGCCGATCTTTCCCACCTCCAGTTTTACCTATAACAGCGCGGCACAGGCGGCGGCCCGTTTTGGTGGCACCGAACCGGGTAATATCTATTCGCGTTTTACCAACCCGACCGTACGTACCTTTGAGGAGCGTCTTGCGGCGTTAGAGGGGGGCGAGCAGTGCGTGGCCACCAGCTCCGGCATGGCGGCGATCCTCGCCACCTGCATGGGACTGTTGAAGTCCGGCGATCATGTGGTCTGCTCCCGTGCGGTGTTTGGCACCACGGTGGTGTTGCTCGATAATTTCTTCGGCAAGTTTGGTGTGGAGACCAGCTACGTCTCGCTGACCGATTATGAGGGCTGGGAGGCGGCAATCCGCCCCGAGACCAAACTGCTGCTGCTTGAGACTCCCTCCAACCCGCTGGTTGAGGTGGCCGACATCCCGCGCCTGGCCGAGCTGGCACACGCCAAAGACTGCCTGTTGGCTGTCGATAACTGCCTTAGCACCCCGGCGCTGCAACAGCCGTTGAAGCTGGGGGCTGACATCGTGATCCATTCTGCCACCAAATATATTGATGGTCAGGGGCGAGCTCTGGGGGGGGCGGTGGTCGGTAATAAAGAGCTGATGGCACAGGTCTACGCCTTCCTGCGCTCGGCCGGCCCGACCATGAGTCCCTTCAATGCCTGGATCTTCCTCAAGGGGCTGGAGACGCTTAAGTTACGCATGAAGGCCCATAGTGAAAATGCTCAGGTGCTGGCAGAGTGGTTAGAGCAGCAGCCGGGAATAAAGCGTGTCTTCTATCCGGGGCTGACCTCGCATCCCGATCACGAACTGGCGGCGAAACAGCAGAGCGGTTTTGGTGGCATTATCGCCTTCGAGGTGGCGGGTAAGGAGGAGGCGTGGCGTATTATCGATGCCACCCGTATTATTTCCATCACCGCCAATCTCGGTGATGCCAAGAGCACCATCACCCATCCTGCCACCACCACCCATGGTCGCCTGACACCTGAGCAGAAGGCAGATTCGGGTATTAGCGATGGGCTGGTGCGGATCTCCGTGGGCCTTGAAGATATCGAGGATCTGAAGGCCGATCTCGCACGCGGTTTGAGGGCGTAAAGATGAAAAGCTTTATCTTTGTTACATTATTGCTGAGCGGTTTCGCCGTCGCTGCACCACCACCGGGACATCCCACCGTGGAGCAGGCGGCGGAGACGATGCAATTGCCGCGTAATCCTGATCTGGATCACCTTCCCAACCGTGCCACGGTGTTGCAGTCGATACTTAGCAACGACTATGTTTATATTGAGGTGCTGAACGAGGGCGGTCAGTTCTGGTTGGCTGCGCCCGCTGATGAGTTCCAGAAGGGCGATGCGATTCGTTACAGCAATGGTACCCTGATGCAGAATTTCTTTAGCAAAAAACACCAGCGCACCTTTGATGCGGTCTGGTTCGTCAGCAAGGTTGAGGTGATCAACGAATAGGGGGACATGTCATGGGTGATCGGCAGAACCACTGGGAGCAGGTGTACCAAAGCAAGGAGAGCACTGAGGTTAGTTGGTATCAGGAGTATCCCGATCAATCGATGGGCATGATTGAGAAGGTGGTGGCATCAAAAGAGGATGCCATCATCGATGTCGGCGGTGGTGCCTCGGTGCTGGTCGACTCCCTGCTGCTAAAAGGTTACAGCCGCCTTGCGGTACTCGATATCTCCTCGGCCGCCCTGAAGTGTGCACAGCAGCGTTTGTGCGAACGGGCAGAACAGATCGAATGGTTTGTTGCCGATGTCACCGCCTTCGAACCACCGCACCGTTTTTCACTCTGGCATGACCGTGCTGTGTTCCACTTTCTTACTGCTGAAACTGATCGCAAAAACTATCTTGCGGTATTAAGAAATGCCCTGGAACCAAATGCCTGTTTGATCATCGCCACCTTTGCTGAGGACGGACCTGAAATGTGCAGTGGTTTGCCGGTGGAGCGTTACGGCAGTGAGAAAATCGCCGCAGTCTTCGGTGATGAATTTAAACTGCTGGAGCAGCAGGCGGAGAGCCATACCACCCCCTCTGGCATGGAGCAGAGATTCAATTACTTTTTGCTACGTTATCAACCGTGAGTGAACTGCAGCAGCGACGCCAGGAAATTTTAAAGCTTTACCAGGCGGCGCTTGATGCCGTCGCTGGTGAGCGTGCTGTTTCAAACTATCTCACGCAACACGCAATCGAAAAATCATTCTCACTTATTGCCATCGGCAAGGCGGCTGCCGCGATGGCGCGGGGGGGAATGAGTGAGAGGTTACGCCGTGGTCTGCTGATCACCAAATATGGCCATACCGAGCCGTCTCTCAATCCAGAAATCATCCAGCAGCTGGAGAGCGGCCACCCCGTTCCCGATGAGTCCTCACTGGCGGCGGGCAGGCTGTTGCTGGAGTTTCTTCACGAGCTTCCTGATGATGAGCCGCTGCTGTTCCTCCTCTCCGGCGGTGCCTCGGCACTGGTGGAGGTGTTACCGCATGGGATGAGCGCCGCAGAGCTTGCCGAGTTGAATCAGCACTTGCTGGCATCGGGGCTTTCAATTAGTGAGATGAATGCGCAGCGCAAGGCGCTCTCGCAGATCAAGGGGGGGAAGTTGATTCCCTATTTGAAGGGGCGACACTGCCTGCAACTGCTGATCTCCGATGTGCCCGGGGATGAGCTATCGGTCATCGG
This sequence comes from Thiohalomonadaceae bacterium, assembly GCA_041555695.1. Classification (GTDB taxonomy): domain Bacteria; phylum Pseudomonadota; class Gammaproteobacteria; order Thiohalomonadales; family Thiohalomonadaceae; genus JAPHSX01. Next base: position 8,240 of record JBFFJV010000087.1, read on the forward strand.
CTCGGGACCGTTGATTGGCGAGGTGGAGAATATCGAGTCGCACATCGTCGCCAGTAATGACCTGGCGCGTGAGGCAATTAACAAATCTACCCAGCACTCTATTATCAACCACCCCGGCCACTTCGAGGGTGATGCGGAAACCCTGGCCGCACAGTTTTGTGATGAGCTGCTTAAGGGCGAGCCCGGTCTCTATCTCTGGGGTGGTGAGAGCACCGTGGTGCTGCCGCAGAATCCGGGCCGCGGCGGACGCAACCAGCACCTGGCCCTGGCCGCGGCACGCTATCTTTCCGGTCACGACAATGTACTGCTGCTGGCGGCAGGTACCGATGGTAGTGACGGCCCTACCGAGGATAGCGGGGCGCTGGTCGATGGTGGCACAGTGCAACGTGGTGAATGGGAGGGGCTGAGTGCCATGGAGGCATTGCAGCGTACTGATGCCGGCCGCTTTCTGGAAGTGACCGGTGATCTGATTCAGACCGGCCCTACAGGTACGAATGTGATGGATCTCGTGATCGCCTGGAAGTGGTAACAAAATTCCTGGTGTGGTCAAAGCCATGGTTCGTTGATTCTGTGATCACACCGATGGTGATAGACTAGGCCCCCATGTCTGAGCAACTACTATTCCCTGCCGTCTACCAGGCGCTGATGACCGATTCTCCCGATGAGAAGGTACGCCTTACCCATGAGCTGTTTGCGGCGTGGCGTGAGGGGATTTTCTCTATTGAGGGCGGTGAGGTGCCGCAGGCGGTACCGGTCCCGGGG